>SXVE01000505.1 GCA_005790265.1 Acidobacteriota bacterium
GTTACGCCGATCCGATTCAGTTTCAAACCGGCAATCCGTACGGCGTTTCGTTTACATCGAACAACGGAAAAGACGATCCCGACGACGCGCATTTGCAGGCGGCTAAATTTCACGGCAAACGCGTTGCAGAAGTCGCCGAGCAATTTATCAGCGGTAAAAAATAGTTTGATATCGGCATCGAAAACTCAAAAAAACGGGCGGTTGACGGAAGCTTTGTCAATTGCCCGTTAACTATTTTATAATCTTCTGCATCAAATAAATTCATCGCAATAATTCAATAAAAGTAAGTAGATAAGGAGAAAATTTAATGAAAAAGATTTCGTTTTTAACCGGAATTTTAACCGTCGCTTTGTTGATCGCCTCGAATTTCGGCACGAGCGCCGAAAACGCGACGATTGCCGAAAAATTCGCGAGCGTTGACACCAAACTTTCAGCGCAGGAACAAACCGGAACTTATAATTTCGATAAAGCGCACAGCTCAATCGGCTTCCGCGTGCGTCATATGGGGCTTGTTGACGTTCCCGGATATTTTCGCGATTTTACCGGAACGATTAATTACGATGGTAAAGATGTCGCCAAATCTTCGGTTCAATTTACGGCGAAAATGGAGAGCGTTGACACGGGCGTCGCGCCGCGCGACAAACACTTGAGAACGGCTGACTTTTTTGAAGTTGAAAAATATCCGGAAATGACTTTTAAAAGCACGAAAGTCGAGAAGAAAGGCAAAAATTGGATGGTCACCGGTGATTTGACGATGAAAGGCGTCACCAAACAGATTTCAATGCCGATTACGGTCGCCGGATTTGCGCAGGATCAGCGCGGAACGAAAATGGGCGTTACGGCGGAAACGACAATTAATCGCCGAGATTTCGGCGTCAATTATGGCAGCAACTTGCCGAGCGGCGTGCCCGTTCTTTCCGACGACATCAAAGTCGTTTTGAACGTTGAAGCGGCAAAAGCGAAAGCGGCACAATAGTTAAAAAGGCAAAATAAAAGCAAAAGGCAAAAGTTCGGAATTTGTTTCCGAACTTTTGCCTTTTGCTTTTTTACTTTTTATTTTTGTTGTTCACCGGCTGGCTTCGGCGAACGAAATATCATAAATCGCGTATTTTTCCCAATCCTTATAATCGAAATGCCACCATTCGTTGGCGTTGACGGTAAAACCCTCGGCTTCCATTAGTTTTCTCAGCAATTCGCGGTTGGCGCGCTCGATTTCGGTTCCGCCTTTGTAATCGGGCGCAGCGCGTTCGGAGAATTCATCGTAACCGGAAGGCATCGGCAACAATGCGCCGGTTTTCAAATCGTAGATGCTCAAATCAACCGCGCAGCCGCGATTGTGTTTCGAGCCTTTTTCCGGGTTGGCGACGAATTTTCGTTTGTCCTCCGGCGTTACTTCCCAAAAAAGTTTCGTGATTGACCACGGACGATAACCGTCGAAAATCACCAGTCCGAGTCCGCGTTTTTTAAGTTTATGATGAACGCGCAAAACCGCTTCGGCAGCCGGTTTCTGCAAAAAAGCGCGCGCTTCGGAATAAACCGTTTTGCCGACGAAATTGTCATCGGTCGCGTAACGAATATCGAGTTTGATTGTTTTATCGAGTTTGCTGAGTTCGACCAAATGAGCCTCACGTTTATTTTTTTCCTGCGGCGCGGCGATTTGCGCCGCAGCGACAGACGAAAAAAGAATAAAACAAATCGCGAAACGGGTAAATATAGAGAAATGTTTTTTCATTAATGGAATACGAAAAATCAAAACGGTCGAGTTAATATATTTAAAAATTTGATTGCGTGTCTTTCGCTTAATTTTTGTTAAAAAAGCGCGGCTGATTGATTTGCCGCGCTTTTTGATTTAACGAACTAAAAATACTAAGGTTTTTTAATTTCTTCGGGAACGATTTCCGTATTGTCGTCATCAAGAATAAGAACATCGGTTCCGAATTTTTGGTAATCCTTAAAACGAATAAGATTTCTCGTTTCGTAAACTTTGCTACTTTCGCGAAAAGTGAGACGAACGTCGGAAAGCGCCGGAAGCAGATATTTTTCATTGGAAATCGTCGCCCAATCGTAATCAATCAGGCGTTTTGCTGACCGAATCTGAAAAGTTTCGGGAATTTCCGTCGCTTCGCTTTCAATGCGCAGAACGCGCGCGTCTTCTTGGTCAATCCAAATTTTTCCTTTCATTCCGGTCACGGTCGAATCGGTTAAGTAACCGGAAGCCGTGATCTGCTGTTTCGCTTTGTCGCGGGCGATCAAATAATCGAAAACGACGGCGCGGCGTCCGCGAATCGTATCGGTATCAATTAAAGAAAATTTCGTTTCATTTTCCGGTTTGAAAATCGTCGCCAGAACCGTCACGAATTCGCCGGTCGAACTTGTTCCTCCGACTTCTTCGTAAGATTGTTTTGCCTTCGGCGTTTCCTGCACGATTCCGTTCAGTGATAAAACTTTGTATTCTTCCTGTCCGCTCGAACGATAACTAACGGCGACGATCAGTTTGTCGAGATTACGAAAATTGTTGGTTCCCGCGTAAGCGGCGGCGCGCTGAATTTGCTGTTTGACAACGAAATCCGGCATTTCTTCGACTGCTGCCAAAGTTTTCTGCCGCGTTTTATCTATGATTTCCGCTGATTCTTTTTCCGAAGGCAGTTTTGCCGTCGTCGGATTGGCGCGGCGGCGTTCGGCTTCTTCGAGCGCACGCTTTAATTCCTCGTCATTTTTCCCCTTTGAACGCGTCAAACTGCGCACGCCGTCGGTCAGCGCGAAACCGATGCCGCGTTTGCGCACCGCTTCGACGGTTTGCTCTTTCGCCGCCGGATTTTTTTCGAGCGCGTAAAGCATTTTTACGTATTCGGTCTGAGTCAAAGGCTTTTCCTGAGCGAAAGAGAATTGAATGGAAAATAAAATTAAAAATGCGAATAGAAAGTTTTTCATTTGCTAAAAAGATGCGGCAAAAATTTTTTTCGTTGGCTTGCAGTGAAAACAACAGCAAAAAGAAAAAGCGGGAAAATCTTTCATCGAAAAATTTCCCGCCCGTTATATCTAAAAAAGAATGAAAATCAAAAATTGTTAGTTAACCCACTCTTCTTCATAGTTTAATTGCCAGTGGCGCGTAACCCATTCCTGCGCTGCCGACAAAGCCGTCTGTTGCCAGTTTTTCAGGTTTTCCGAAATGGAAAGCGCCGCCAGCGGTTTGCTCGGGTCGCGTTCGACGCGAATGACTTGCGCTGAAACTTCGATGATCGGCTTTTCTTCTTCGAGAATTTTCAAAGTTACTTCACTTCCAACCGGCGGCAAAACTTCCAAGTTTACCAACGCGCTGGTTTCGCCGAGATTCTCCGTCAAACCGTCAACTGAAATTTTCTCTCCGCTTTCTTTGTCAACCCAACTTGCCTGCACCGCCATACTAGCCATAATGCGCTGATGAACCGGCGTCCGAAATGATGTTGTTGAATAATCTAATTGTGCCATACTTATCTTCCCCTTTTTCGATTCGATTGATTGCCTGATACCTGATTGCTATTGTCAAATATTTGCCCGAATACTTTAAGCCAAGCTCGATAGAATGTCAAGTATCGGTAAAACGCTCAAATCGCTTATTCATTATTCTTCAATTATTAGTAAACCTGCCTAAAAATAAGCTCTTTATTTTGTTTTCTTGCCGGCAAAAACTTTGACGCTCGATTTAATAATTCGCTCAAAACGCTCATTCGGTTTTAAATAACGTTCAAAAAATTCGTTTTCAAAAACGTCATACTCGCGAACGATTCGCATTCTTTAAATACCGAAGATAATTTTCTAAAATCACCGAGTTGCTTTTGATTGCAAACGAGAACAAATCGGTTGCAAAAAACTCTGCGCCGCAAGAATATTTATCAATTCAGTCAAAATTTCGCCGTTGTCCCGGCGTTTGTCAAGATGTTTTTAGCTGCAATTTTATTTTTATTTAATGCCGCGAATGTCTGACCAAAACCAATCTAACTGAAAATTTAAATGAGCGAAAACGAGCGTCGCCGAATTGTTAACACCGAATTAACTTGCGGGTAACATAATCGTCGGTTTCAGGTATAGATAATATACTTTGGAAACTACGGAACTTAATTTGCTCCATTTAAGAGAAGACGACGCTTTCCCTTTTTATAACAAGCAATCATTTTTATGACCGAAGAAATGTTATAAATCGGGCTAAAGGTGCGTAAATTAAATACTTTAAGTTCAAACACGGTTTTTTGATTTGGTTTTTTATTAATAAAGCGAAAACGGAAATTCAAAATAGGAAAATCCAAAAAGCAAAAGAAAAATCCAAAATTCAAAATATCTGCGGCAATACATATCAATAACACAAGCAAAATTGCTTTCAAACAACTTTATTCAAAAAGAGGTCAATTACCAGAATGACTAAATTATTTTCAATCAAATTTTTAGCAGCGGCGATTTTTTGCGTGCTTTTTAGCGCGTCACAAATTTTCGCGCAAGCCGGTACTGGCAGCATCACGGGTGTTGTCGCCGATATTAACGGAGCTATTGTCCCAAACGCTTCGGTAAAACTTGTTAATATCGCGAAAGGCAACGAACTGACGGCAACGGCGAGCGGAGACGGAATTTATAATTTTTCTTCGTTGGAACCGGGCAGATACAGCATTTCCGCAACCGGCGGAAGCTTTGGTGAGCAAAAGCTCGAAGTCGAAGTGCAAGTCGGTCGCGTAACTGACGCAAACTTCACGCTCGGCGCCAGCGATGTGTCAGCCACCGTTGAAGTTACGGCAGAAGGCGTTCAAACAACGCAGAGCAATTCTGATGCGGTCTTAAATGAAACAGCAATTTCCAACCTGCCGATTAACGGTCGCCGTTTTCAGGATTTTGTGACATTGACTCCATCAGCGCAGGTCGAAGGTTCACGCGGTCAAATTTCGCTTTCCGGTCAGCGCGGCATCAACGGCAACGTTAACGTTGACGGCGTTGACTTCAACCAACCGTTTTTTGGCGGAATTCGCGGCGGCGAACGCTCAAATCAAGCGTTTGTTATTCCGCAGGAATCAATCCGAGAGTTTCAGGTTGTTGCAGCCGGATACTCTGCTGAATTCGGACGCTCAACGGGCGGCATCGTTAACGCAGTAACAAAATCCGGTACGAACAACTTGCGCGGATCCTTATTTTATCTTTATCGTCCCGAGCAATTAGCACGAGGAAATGAATATTCAA
>SXVE01000506.1 GCA_005790265.1 Acidobacteriota bacterium
ACGCCGCTAATGTCATTAACTACGAGCAAGTCGGTTTGACTTTGAAATTCAAACCGATTGTTTTCCCGAATCAAGACGTTCAAGTCGCGATGGAAATCGAATCGAAAGACGTTGCCGCGTGTAACAGCCCGACGGGAAATCCGTGTTTTTCCGAACGAACGATCAAAGGAACGGCGCGCGTGCAAAATAATAAAACGCTGCTTTTAGCAAGCGTCGCGCAGGATACGCAGTCGGACGGACGATCCGGTTTGCCGCTGCTCGGTTTGATTCCGATTATCGGCAGACTTTTTACCGCGCCGACCAAAGACAATCGCCAGGTTGATATTGTTATCGCCGTTACGCCGCGCGTGATTCGCGCGCCTTCGATTCTGCCGGAAGACGAAGTCGAACGCGAAACGGGAAGTCTTGCAGTTCCGACGAGCGGTTCGCTCGAAGCGTTGATTATTCAGGAAGAACGCGAAGAATATCTGGCGACGATGCGCCGCTTGCCGACGACCGCGCAGGTTCAGCTTCCCGACCAAAAAGTGGAAGACGCACCGGCTTATGTAAAATCAAACGCCGCGCAGACGGTTTCGCAAAATGTGACGAATGCTCCGGCGGTAAATCAGCCGAACGCGGAAACGAAAGTCGCCGCTGAAACAACTGAAACCGTCGCGCAGAATGCCCAAACAACCGCTCCAAACGTAGAAACGGCGGCGAATTTGAATTTGCGTCCGATTGATTCGACGGTTAAAACTCTGCAAATCAATCAAACCGCTGACAACGGAAACAGCAGCGCCGCGCCGCTGAATTTACAGCCGACCGCGCTGACGAACAAAACAGAAATCGCTGCGGTCGCGGAAACGGCAACGGTTCCGACGGCTCAAATGGCGTTCGTCAATAATCTCGGCGAAATGAAAGCGGGCGACAAAACAATCGTTGCCGTTGCGGTCAAAAGCGCGTCGCCGTTTCGTTCGGCGATTTTGGGAATGCAGTTCGATTCGTCCAAAATGGCGATTCGTTCGGTAAAATTCGGCAATGTTTTCGGTGCGGCGCTGACTAATACGACGGTGCTGCCGTTTATCAATCAAAACGGCGCGATGTTTGTGACGCTTTCGCCGGAAAAATCGGTTGATAACGTGTCGGGCGTTTTGGCTTATATCGAAATCGAAGCGCTGACCGGCGGCAAACAGGAAATCGCTTTTAATCGTGACACGACGCAATTAACAACGGCGGACGGCAGAAGTTTTTCGATTAAATACTAAGGCTGTCAACGACGGCGAATTAGACAAAAGGTGAAGAAAATGCGCGGGCGAAATCTGAAATTCAAAATCAAAAATCTGCAATCGGCGAGCGGTTACACGCTGCTCGAATTGATTATCACTTTAACAGTGCTGGCGATTTTGATTATGGGCACGATTCCGCTCGCGCAAAATTCCGTTAAAAGACAGAAAGAAGTTCGTCTGCGCGAAACGCTGCGCGATATTCGCAATGCGATTGACGAATTCAAACGAGATACGCTCGGTTCGTGTCCGCAAGGCGCGCTCAGATCAGGAAATCCGGCGGGCGGCGGACAAACTTTTGGAAGCGGAAGCATTCCGGCTGATCCGCGCAGCCGCGTGGTGATTGACGACTGCACGATTTTCGATTCGGAAAATTTAGACCGTTACCCGCCGACGCTCGAAACTCTGGTCGAAGGCGTCAAGGTTCGAGCGCGCGGAGTTAGCGGCGCTTTGGAATCAAACGGCGCTTTTGACGGGAAAAACGCAACCGAATTATCCGAGGAAAAAGAAATCATCAAAGTTTACCTGCGCGAAATGCCGGTTGATCCGATGACGGGCGAATCCGATTGGCAGCTTCGTTCTTCTTATCAAACGGGCGACGCCGAAAGCTGGGACGATATTAATGTTTTCGACGTGCGTTCAAGCTCGGAAGAAGAAGCGCTCAACGGGGAGAAATACAGTGATTGGTAGGAGAAAATGGAAAATGGAAAATGAAAGATGGATAATTAAATCCGAAATTTCAAACCAATCGCCAGCCGCAAATCAAAAGTCTGGCAAACAAGCCGGATTTTCGCTGCTCGAATTGATGATCGCGATGTTTATTCTCATCATTTTGATTTCCGTTGCGCTCCCGACTTATCAGCGCAGCATTCAGCACGCGCGCGAAACGGTTTTGCAGGAAAATCTATGGCAGATTCGCCGCTCGATTGATCAATACGCCGCCGATAAAGGAAAACTTCCGCAATCGCTTGAAGATTTGGTTGAAGCCAAATATTTGCGCGAAGTGCCGATTGACCCGATTACCGACAAAGCCGAATGGAAAGAAATGCAGGGCGAAGATATCAATTCTTCCGAAGGCGACCAGGCGTTAAAAGATGTGAAAAGTCTCGCCGAAGGTGAAGACAGCAACGGAAAAAGCTACGAGGAATATTAAGAAAGTGAGCAGTGAGCGGTAAGCAGTGAGCAATAAAAATTTATCAAGACTTTTATTACACTTTCAACTGCTTACCGCTCGCTGCTCACTGCTCACTAAACACTATGTTTTCATCATTAATCCAGCCGAAATATCCGCAAGCCGCGCTCGGTTTGGAAAGCGAAACCGTGACGGCGCTTGCGTTGCAAAAAGAAGGCAGAAATCAATTCGGTATCAAACAAGCCGCGACGATTGAATTGCCGACGAATTTGCTCGTGCCGAATTTTCTCGAAAAAAATATCGCGAACGTTGAAGAGCTGCGCGTTCTGCTCGATGAAGCGGTGATGAACGCCGGACTCGGCAAACAAAAACGCTGGTCGGTCGCGCTGCCGAGCAACACGGCGCGCACGGCGATCTTGACGCTCGACACCGAACCGGCGTCGAAAGAAGAATTGGCGGAAGTGCTCGACTGGAAATCCGAACAGGTGTTCGGCGCTTCGGCGGGCGATTTGCGCATTACGCGGCAGAAAATTTCATCCGACCGCGACGGCAAAGCGCGCTATTTTGCGACCGCCGTCAAGCTCGCCATCATTGACGAGTACGAAACTTTATTTGAAACGCAGGGCTGGCAAGCCGGTTTGATTCTGCCGCGCGCCGTCGGCGAATCGAACTGGCTGATTGATACGAAGAACAACACCGACGCGCTGTTAATCAGCTCGCAAACCGACGGATTCACCGCGCTTTTGATGCGCGGCGACGAACCGACCGTCGTGCGCACCGTTACGTGCGCGGAAAACGAACGCGACGATGAAATTTTTCGTCTTTTAATGTTTTACCGCGACCGTTTGACCAACGAAAATCATAATGTTCTCGAAAAGCTGTTGCTCATCGGCAAGGATTTTATTCCGGCAAAAATCAGAGAAATTTCCGCCGAAGCGCTCGGCAAAGCCGTTGATATTCTGCGACCCGAAGACGTCGGATTAAACATTCCCGCCGCCAATCTGCGCTTTGACGACATCGCCGCGCCCGCCGGTTTAGCGGCGCTCGGATTGAGATAAGTGCAACGGTTTCAGGTTTCAGATTTCTAGTTTCTGGTTGAAGAACAATCAATTCTTATAACCTGAAATTAGAAACTTGAAACCTGCAACTATTTTTGAAACACCGCTGCAAATTCCGGCGTATAAACTTGGCGTTATGACGGTTCACACCCCAACGATGGAAAATATAAAAACTTTTACTGATATCGAACTGATTGCGGACGCTCTCGGCGGGCGCGAAGACGGCTTTGAAGAACTCGTGCGCCGTTATCAGCGACCGATTACGGCTTACGTTTACCGAATGCTTTCCGATTACGACGCTTCGCTCGATGTCACGCAGGAAGTTTTTATTAAAGTTTACAATTCGCTTTCCAAATACAGTTCCGAATACAAATTTTCAACGTGGCTTTACCGCATCGCGCACAACGCGGCAATTGATTATATGCGGCGCAATTCGGTTAATCAGCAAAGTCTCGAAACCGAAAACGCCGACGGAACGTATCAACTGCAAATCGAAAGTCCGCGTCCGACGCCCGAGCAGGAACGCGAACAAACCGAATGGCGCAACGAAATCGAATCGGTCGTCAAATGCCTGCCCGTCGCGTACCGCGATTTGATTGTTTTGCGGCATTCGCGCGATATGAGCTACGACGAAATTGCCGAAATTACCGGATTGCCGCTCGGAACAGTTAAAAATCGCCTTTTCCGCGCGCGCGAAATGATGCGCGAAATGTTTGTCGAACGAGGATTTACAAGACTTTAAGGAGAGAAAAACAATGAATTACAGTATGCAGCATCAGCCGCCGTCGTATTTACAAACGCCTGAACAAAAACAGACGGGAATGTTTTTGCATCTGTCGCAGCTTCTTAATTTCGTCATTCCGTTCGGCGGAATTATCGCGCCGATTTTAATTTGGCAATTAAAAAAAGACGAAATGCCGACGCTCGACGCACACGGAAAAATGGTCGCAAACTGGATGATTTCCGCATTGATTTATGGAGTCGTCAGCTCGGTTTTAGCCATCGTCTTAATCGGATTTTTAGGTCTCGCCGCGCTTTTTGTGATGGGCGTTGCGTTTCCGATTGTCGGCGCGCTCAAAGCGAACAAAGGAGAGCTCTGGGAATATCCTTTGACGATTAAATTCTTAAAATAAACTTTTTTTGTTTAAGATGAATTCTGTCCAAGCGAAACAACAAAACGCGTGTTCGCGCGCTGAAATCGCCGCCTACGTTGACGGCGAGCTTTCTCCGCACGACGAAATTGCGCTGGAAATGCATCTTGCCGCGTGTGAAAGCTGCGCGGCGGAATTAAACGAACAGAAAAAACTGCTGCAGGCGCTCGATTTTAGTCTGGAAGACGAAAAGGAATTCGAGCTGCCGCCGGATTTTGCCAAAATCGTAACGGCGCGCGCCGAAAGCAGCGTCAGCGGTTTGCGGCGTCCGACTGAAAGATACAATGCGCTTTTGATGTGTTCGGCGCTTTTACTTTTGATCGTTTTCGGTTTCGGCAGCGGTACGGAAAGCGCTTTTCAATCGTTCGGCAAACTTTTTGAACAGGTTTTTACGGTCGCCGGATTCGTCGGTCATCTGATTTTCGACATCGCCGTCGCGATTGCGGTAATCGTGCGTTCGCTGTGCGCCAAATTCGTTTACAATTCGAGCGGTTTGCTCGTTTTCGTCGCGCTGATTTTCGGCGTTTCGACAATTTTATTTTCGCGTCTGATGTTTCGACATTCAAACGCATTAAAAAGTTTCAAAGCCTGACTACGTGGTAAATTCAATTAGGGTCAACAATTTCCTCGCGCTTCCCAATCTTCCTCAACGGCATCTGCTTTGCGGGATAATATTTGTCTTGCTTTTTAATCTGACGATTTTCGCGCAAACCCAAATATCAACGCCGGACAACAAAACATTAGTTATTGATGACGCGCCGGAAATGGAAGTTTTCGCGTTCGGCAAAACCGTAATCATTAAATCACGGGCGAAAGGCGTTTTGGCGTTTGGCGGCGACGTGATCGTCGAAGGACGCGTCGAAGGCGATGTTGCGACAATCGGCGGTTCGATTGTGCAGAAGGAATCGTCAATGATCGGCGGCGACGTGATAATTTTCGGCGGAACTTATCAGCCGGAAAGCGCAAATCCGTTGCGCGGCGCAGGCAAAGAAACGATTATGTACGCCGGTTACGAAGAAGAACTTCGCAGTCTGGCACAAAATCCGGAAAAACTTTTTTCGCCCGATTTATCGTTTTCATTTTTCGCTCAGCGCGTGCTTTCGATGTTGTTCTGGCTGATTCTCGCGCTGGCATTCAACACGATTGCGCCCGGCGCGGTCAGTCGCTCAATCGCCCGTTTGCAGCTTTCCACGCTCAAAATTTTCGCCATCGGCTCCACCGCATTCGTTTTAACAACAATTACAATCATCGCGAGTCTAAGCGTTTTGCCGAATTATTTAAGCGCGATTTTCGGTTTGATGGCGTTCGCCCTGCTGCTTTTGGCTTATGTTTTCGGTCGCGTTATTTTGCAGATGAGCCTCGGCAAAACATTGGTCAAACAATTCGTGGCGGAGAAATACCAATCGGAAACGCTGGCTATTTTTCTCGGCGTTTTTATCTGGACGTTCGTGCTTTCCGTTCCGTATTTGTGGACGGTCGCGCTGCTCGCTCTTTTTGCTGCCGGCATCGGTTTAATCACTACCGCACTAACAACCACCGGCTGGCAAAAATTATAACCCGCGCAACTTAGACAAAGCAGACGGCTTATACTCATTTCAGACAGCGAAAAACCAAACTCAAACGACGCGCACGAAACTCAGTCAACATTACCGCAAAGATTTACATTTCTTTACAATTTCATTAAAACCAATTCAAAGAAAAAAGCGTCTTAAACTGGATAAAAGGCAACTTTTAATACTCGGTTGCGTAATAAAATTCGGGAAAATATTCAAAATAAAAAAATAATGCGTCAAAAAATATTTTTATTATTATCTTTATCACTAATTTTTAGTTTGTTTTCAGCAATCTCGGCGCAAACGCCGGAAACCGGGGCGAAACCATCGGTCGCAACCGGCGATGTTGCGGCGCTGGCGGCAAATAAAATCGTTTTGCAGACTAAAGACGGCGCCGTCGAAGTTTTGCTGTCGCCGAAAACCGAATACAAACGCGTCACGCCGGAAAATCCGGTTTTGAAGGCTGCCGTCGCCGCTAATTTAAGCGACATCGGCGTCGGCGACAAACTGGTTGTGACCGGGGTTTTTGCGGCTGACAAAAAATCACTTCCGGCAAAATCGGTTTATTTGATGACAAAAGCCGACATCAGCCAGAAACAAACGAAAGAAAGCGAACAATGGCGCGAACGCGGCATCGCCGGTAAAGTAACGGCAATCAATCCGCAGACCAAACAAATCACGATTGAAGTGCGCGGCTTGGCAAATACCACAAGCGTTGTTGTAACGCCGAAAGAAACCGTGAAATTTCGCCGCTACGCGCCCGGTTCGGTTAAATACAGCGAATCGGTAACAAGCTCGATTGCTGATATCAAAACAGGCGATATGATTCGCGCGCTCGGAGATAAGAGTGCGGACGGCACCGCTTTCGCCGCCGAAGAAGTTTTAACCGGCGCTTTCCAAACTGTTGCCGGTACAGTCAAAAGCGTTGATGCGGCAAAAGGCGAAGTCATCATCAGTGATTTTCAAACGAATAAGGATGTGACCGTCGCCGTCGGCAATTCAACAATGCTCAAAAAATTCCCTGAAGAAATGGCGCAGCGAATGGCGCAAATGCAGATGGGCGGCGGACGACCGGGCGGACAGCCGGGAACAGCCGGACAAAACGGTCAAGGCGGACAACCGGGCGGAATGCGACCGCCGCAAGCTGATGGTTCCGCGCAGCCGCCGCGCGGCGAAAACGGGCAGCAAGGTCAAGGTCGCGGCGGATTTGGCGGCGGAATGCGCGGAGGACAAGGCGGCATTGATGATATGCTCGAACGCTTTCCGACCATTGCTGTCAGCGATTTAAAAGCGGGCGATGCGATTGCAGTTTCCAGCACAAAATCTCCAAACACCGACCGCGTCACCGCGATCAAACTTTTGGCAGGCGTCGAGCCGTTTTTGAGAGCGGCGCAGGCGACCGGCGGAAACAACCGGCAGCGCGGCGGACAAGGCGGGCAGGGCAGTTTTTCAATTCCCGGACTCGACGGCGCTGATTTTCCTTAAACCTTAATATTTATTACCGGAACGCGTGAACGAGATTAATTTCACGCGTTTCGGCTTTTTATCATACTTTTATTTTTATTATAAATAGCGGAGTGCAATGAAATACTTTAGATCATTTTTTATTCTCGGAATAATAAGTTTGTTTATTAATTCGACAATTTACGCGCAGCAAGCGGGAAGAGTAACCGGGCAGGTTACCGACGGCAACGGCGCGGTGATTGTCGGAGCAACCGTGACTGCCGTTGACGCGGCGGGGAAAGAAAAAACAGCGACCAGCGACCAGCGCGGCGAATTTTCGATCAACGGACTAGCGCCCGGAACTTATACGGTTCGCATTGTCGCGCAGAATTTCGCATTTTTTGAAAATCCGGAAGTTGAAGTCAAAGCGAATGACCCGGCAGTAGTCAGTGCTGTTTTGACCGTCGAAGGCGTCGAAGCGCAAGTGGAAGTTTCCGGCGCGAATGAAGTTTCGACCGATCCAAACAGCAGCGCCGGAGCGACGGTTCTCAGCGAATCTGATTTGCAGGCGCTGCCCGACGATCCGGACGAGCTCGAAGCCGCTTTGCAGGCGCTTGCCGGACCTTCAGCCGGACCGAACGGCGGACAAATCTACATTGACGGTTTTACCGGCGGACGACTTCCGCCAAAAGAATCAATTCGCGAAATACGGCTCAACCAAAATCCTTTTTCAGCCGAATACGATCGTCTCGGTTTTGGACGAATCGAAATTTTGACCAAACCGGGAACCGACAAATTTCGCGGTCAGGCTTTTTTGAATTTCGGCGATTATCGTTTGAATTCGCGCAATCCTTTTGCCGCCAATCGCGCGCCGAGTCAGCGCCGCTTTTACGGCGGAAGCGTTTCCGGTCCGATTCAGAAAGGCAAATCGTCGTTCTTTTTCGATATCAGCAACCGCGAAGAAGACAGCAATGCGGTCGTCAACGCTCTGATCATTGATCCGAGCTTTAATTTCGCGCCGTTTAATCAGGAATTTCAGGTTCCGAATCGCCGTTTCTCCGTCAGCCCGCGTCTTGATTATCAAATCAACGAAAACAACACGCTCGTTGTTCGCTACGGATTCACGCGCGCGACCGTCGAAAATCAGGGAATTAACGATACTTCTTTGCCGACCCGCGCTTATCAAACCGAAAACACTGAGCACGAATTTCGTTTGACGGAAACGATGATTGTCAATCCGAAAACGATCAACGAAACGCGCTTCCAGTACGAATTTGAAAATCGCGAACAGCTCGGCGACAACTCTATTCCAACGATCAGCGTGCCGAATGCGTTTGTCGGCGGCGGCGCGCAAATCGGTTTGAGTTTTAACCGTTCCAACAGCTGGGAACTGCAAAACTACACGACCACTTCTTTCGGTGCCAACTCGCAGCACGCGGTAAAATTTGGCGTACGTCTACGCGGAATCACGCTTAAAGATCGTTCGGAAAACAATTTCGGCGGCACGTTTACATTCGCGGGTGCGCCGGAAGTCAGACGGAATACCACCTGCGATCCTCAAACCGATGCGACGTGTATTATTACGGCGGCTGTCACGCCGCTTGAACAATACCGGCAAAATCTGCTCGGAAATACCGACCCGCGATTTAATCCGACACAATTTTCCTTGTCTTCCGGCGAACCGTTGGCGGACATTTCGCAAACTGATGTCGGTTTGTTTATAACTGACGATTGGCGCGTTAGTCCGGCTTTGACATTGAGCGCGGGATTGCGTTATGAAAATCAAACGAATATCAGCGACAATTCAAACTTCGCTCCGCGTCTTTCGATTGCCTGGTCGCCCGGCGCAGGCGGCGCGCGCGCTCCGAAAACGGTTTTCCGCGGCGGCATCGGCGTTTTTTACGAAAGATTCAGCGAGAATTTGAGTTTGCAGGCGATTCGGTTCAACGGTTCCAATCAATTCAATTACATCGTTAACTCAAACGATCCGAATCCGGTTTTTCGACAAGCGGCACAGACGCTTTTGGATCAGCCGATCTTTTCACTGAACGGAGTAACCAACGTTCCGACAACGGCGCAAATCAGAAATCTTCTGCCGTCGTCGAGCACAGTGCGCACGATTTCTGAAGATTTGCAGTCACCGTACACAATTCAAACGGCGCTTGGCGTTGAACGACAGTTACCGGCGCGAACTACTTTATCGGTTTTTTACATCGGTTTGAGAACGCAGCATTTATTGAGAGCGCGAAATATCAACGCTCCAATCTGTCCATTGCAATCAAACTGTAACAATGCGCCGCGTCCGGACAGCACGCAAGGCGCAATTTACCAATACGAATCGAGCGGAACATTAAATCAGCACCAAATGATCGTTAATTTTCGCACGATTTTAAGCCAAAATTTCAGCGTTTTTGGTAATTATCGGCTCGGCTACGCTAAAAGCGACACGGACGGAACGGGAAGTTTTCCGGCTTACAACTACGATTTATCGGGCGAGTACGGCAGATCGTCGTTTGATACCCGACATAATTTGTTTGTCGGCGGCAATTTCACGGCACCGTGGGGAATCTCGCTGAGTCCGTTTGTCATCGCCAATTCGGGAAGACCGTTTAATATCACTCGTGGCTTCGACACTAACGGCGACACGCTTTTCACCGAAAGACCGACATACGGAGAATTGAGTACAAGATGCTCTTTATTAGCGCTAACCAATTCTTTTTGCGACATTGCCGGTAACGATCCGAACGCGATTATTCCGCGCAACTACGGAGTCAGCCCGTCATACTTTGCGGTAAATATGCGAGTTGCCAAAAACTTTGGCTTCGGCAGTTCCGGTGAAAGAACTGCTCAAACCGATACGCAAACCGGTGGCGGAAGAGGCGCAGGCGGCGGTGGCGGAATTCCCGGCGGCGGCGGACCGGGCGGAAGAGGCGGCGGCGGCGGCGGTCGCGGCGGATTTGGCGGCGGCGGTTTCGGCGGCGGTGGCGGAAGCGAAAGAAAGCCTTATAACCTTAACGTCGGTGTTCAATTTACCAATTTATTTAACAACGTAAATTTCGGCACGCCGGTCGGAAACTTGAGTTCGAGCCGATTCGGTCAGTCAACTTCGACGGCTGGCGGTTTCGGTTTCGGCGGCGGCGGCGGCGCGGCGAATCGCCGAATCGAATTGCAGATGAGATTCAGTTTCTAATTGCCGTCGGCAATTTGCAAAAAAGGGATAAAAGCTATTTGGCTTTTGTCCCTTTTTAGTTTGTTTGTAATCTTTTATCGGATAATATTGAGGTGAGAGAAAAATATATGAAAATTTTAATCCTGACAATAATGCTGTGCAGCGTATCTTTAAGTATTTCAGCGCAAAAACAAACTGCGCCGGAAACGAAGGCTAAAATTGCAGTTGCCGACAATCCGGTTAATTTGGCTAAATCGGCGTTTGAAGCACACGGCGGAAAGAAATTGAAGGAGCTGAAAACATTAACAGTACGCGGCTCGGTTGATATTACTACCTCAACCATCACGCAGGCGATTCCAGCGACATTTGCAACCGTTTTTGCGGGCGAAAAATATATTTTTGAACTTAACAATCCTTTTCAGCCGGTCAAGCAAGTTTTTGACGGTACCGAAACGCTTTCCAATATTCGCGGAGGATTCACTCTGCCGCCGCTGACAAAGTTTGGTTTTCCGCTTTTATCGAAATATGATGAAAACGGATTTAAAGTTTCAGCGCTGACGGCGAGTGATAGCCGTAAAAAAGGATTCCGTATCGAAATGTCGAACGGCGAATTTACTGATTTTTACTTGGACGAGAAAACAAAACAAGTCAAAGGTTATAAGTCCGGTTTTCAAATTGACGGGAGAAATATTACGACTTCGGTAGAGATTGATAAATTCAGATTGGTTGACGGCGTGTTGATTCCCGAACGATACGCGCAGCGTTTTGATCTGGGTCAAATGACTGTTTACGCTGATTTCAAAGCTAAAGAAATTATTGTTAATTCGCCAATTTCTGATGACAAATTTGTTCTCGAAAATAAATAGCCGCTCAACGCAAAAATAAAAAAGCGGCAAATACGCCGCTTTTTTATTTTTATTGAGCAAATCTGCTGGTTTTCCACCAATCAATCGTTTTCCTTAAACCTTCTTCGAGTCCGACCAGTTTTTCGTAGCCGAGCCATTCGACGGCGCGTTCATTGGAACATTGCGAATGTTTGACATCGCCTTTGCGCGCATCTTGATATTCAGCTTTGATATTCGGTTTATTGGTGATTGTTTTTAACACTTCAAGCAATTCGTTAAGCGAAATTCTCTCGCCGTTTGCTGCGTTGATGACCTTACCGATTCCTTCTTTAGTTTGTGCCGCCTTGATGTTTGCGTCAACTACATTGGCGATAAACGTGAAATCCCGCGACTGTTCGCCGTCGCCGTAAATCGTCGGATTTTCATTTTTCATCAGCGCATCAATAAATTTAGAAATAACGCCGGAATACATCGAAGATGGATTCTGGCGCGGACCGAATACGTTAAAATATCGTAAGCAAATCGTTTCTAAACCGTAAACGTCATTAAAAACCTGACAGTAATATTCGCCCATCAATTTCGCCGCGGCATAAGGAGAAAGCGGTTCGGGACGCATCGTTTCAATTTTTGGCAAAGTTAACTGATCGCCGTATGCCGAACTTGAAGCCGCGTAAATCAATCGCTTGACGCCTGCGTCTTTGGCTTTCAACAAAACGTTTAACGTTCCGTTGACGCAAGCTTGATGCGTCTCCAAGGGATTTTCCACAGATCGCGGAACGCTCGGCAGAGCCGCTTCGTGAAAAATAATGTCAACCTTCTGAACGGCATCTTTGAGAATAGAATCGTTATTGATATCGCCTTCGATAAATTCAAAATCGCCGTTAATTTCATTTAAATTTTCCTGAAAACCGGTGACAAAATTATCGAGAATCTTTACTTTGGCGCCTTGTTTAATTAATTCGTCCGCCAGATTGGAGCCGATAAAACCGGCTCCTCCCGTAACTAACACTGTTGTATTTAATGACATAAACGATTAAAAAAATAAAGTGTGAATGTTTCACACTTTATTTTAATTGTTAACAAAATTTACCTGCCGACACCGACGTATTCAAAACCGAGTTCAATCATATCTTTCGGTTCGTAGATATTACGCAAATCAGCTATTTTCGGTGATTTAAGAAGACTTTTAACTCTTTCCATATCAAGCGCGCGAAACTGGTTCCATTCCGTGATAATAACCAGCGCGTCGGCGTCTTTGATCGCATCATACTCGTCTTCCGCAAATTCAACGTCGCTTAGATAATGTTTCGCTTCTTCCATCGCTACCGGATCGAACGCTCTAATAACGGCTCCGCGCGATTGCAGATCTTTAATTATATCAATAGCCGGCGCTTCGCGCATATCATCCGTTTCCGGTTTAAACGATAAACCCAGAACTCCGATTTTTTTGCCTTTGCAATCACCGATAAGCTTTTCGATTTTCGGAATCATCGCCGTTCGCTGTTTATCATTTGCTTCGATTACGGCATCAACAATTCTCGTTTCAACGCCGAATTGATCACCGATTGTCGTTAATGCTCGTGTATCTTTCGGGAAGCATGAG
>SXVE01000507.1 GCA_005790265.1 Acidobacteriota bacterium
CCGACGCCGCCTTTCTGATTGGCAATAACGATGATCATTGATATTAAATTTAAAAATTAACCGATAAAATCAGGCCATTCTTCGGTGTTTTGATTAGCTTCTTCTTTTTCAGTCAAAACTTCCGGTGCGGTGGTTGTCGCAGCGGAGGCGTCGAGCACGTTCTGCTTAACGTAAATCGGGCAATCAAGCCGCAGCGCGAGAGCGATGGCGTCGGACGGGCGCGCGTCGAGCGACAGAATTTGTTCGCTGTCCTGCCGCGACAGCTCGATCACCGCATAAAAAGTATTTTCCAAAAGATCGGTGATAATGACGCGCGAGGCTTTCAAATCGCTTGCCACAATCAGATTTCTGAGCAGATCGTGCGTCATCGGTCTTTGCGGAGCGACTTTCTCGATTTCCAGAGCGATGGCGTTCGCTTCAAAAGCGCCGACCCAGATCGGAAGAATCGTCTCCGAGTCGGTTCCCTTCAAAACGACGATGGGCGTGTTCGTGTTCGGATCCATAATCAGCGCGCCGATTTTTACTTCTATTAACATAAAAAAAACTAAAAAAACTTGGTAATTTAACAAACTTCGCCGTACAGCGTGTTTGATTTGGTTTTCGTGATAGTCACCGGCACGATTGTGCCGAGAACCTCATTTTCCGCTTTCTCCGAATAAAAATTAACTACTTTATGACAAGCAGTATGACCGGAATACTCCGATTTGGCACGCGCCGATTTCTTTTCGGCGAGAACGCCGACGGTGCGACCGCGCATTGCCTCGAGCGATTGCCTGACCGACGCTTTTTGAATTGCTTCGAGCCGCAGAAAACGTTCGGTTTTTTCGGCGAGCGAAACATCGTCGGTCAAAGCCGCCGCCGGTGTGCCGGGACGCGGCGAATACTTGAACATATACGCGCTGTCAAATTGGCAATACTCGAATAACCGCATGGTTTCGGCAAAATCCGCTTCGGTTTCGGTCGGGTAACCGACGATCACATCGGTCGAAAGCGCGATGCGCCGCGGCGAATTTTTGATGCGGTCAATCTTTTCCAAATAACTTTCAACCGTGTGCCCGCGCCGCATCGCTTTCAAAATTCGGTTGCTGCCCGACTGCACCGGCAGATGAACCCAGTTGCACAAATTTTCGTGCTCGTTCAGCGCCTCGACAATGTCGGCGTGAAAATCTCTGGGAAACGATGTGGTAAATTTTATTCTTTCGATGCCGGTTGCCGCAACCGCCCGGAGCAATTTTGAAAAAGCCGTCGCGCCCGGCACATTTTCCAGTCCTTCGAGCGTTTTCGGGCGATAACTGTTGACGTTCTGCCCGATCAGATGCAGTTCCCGAATGCCCTGTTCGCGCAACACGCGCGCTTGCCGCACGATTTCGGTGGCGGGCAGGCTGCGTTCGCGACCTCTCGAAAACGGCACGATGCAGTAAGTGCAGAATTTATTGCAGCCTTCGATAATCGGCAGAAAAGCGACGTACGGCGAATGGCGCTGCGCCGGGCTGGTCATCCAATCGTAATTTTCTTCGCGCGCGGCAAGATCGGCGACTTGCTTTTTGCCGTTTTCCACGTCTTCGATTGCGCGGGCGACTCGTCCGACCGCCTGCGTGCCGAGGACGAAATCAACTCCGTCGGCTTTTTTGAAAAGCGTCTCGCCTTCGAGCTGCGCGACGCAGCCGAGAATGCCGACAATCGGTTTCGCGCGAATTTCGCCATTTTCGCCGATTGAGTTGCGCACCTGCCCGACTCTCGTATAAAGTTTGTGTTCAGCCTTTTCTCTGACCGAGCAGGTGTTAAATAAAACAACGTCAGCCGAACCTTCGTCGGCGGTCATTTCAAAACCCGCCGCTGCGAGCGTGGTCGCGACTCGTTCCGAATCCGAAACGTTCATCTGACAGCCGAAAGTTTCCAAATAAACTTTTTTCATAATTTTCATAAAAATTAAAACTTGAAAATTGAAACTTAAAAAATAACAAAAACTTGAAAATAAAAAAGCGAAGCGAAAGTATATAAAATGAAAGTATATAAAATACTGAAATACTGAAATACTGAAAAATCGAAATTCTGAAATAATGTAAAATTAGTTAAAGCGATCAAGAAGTTCGCATCAATGCAAAAAAACGGATTAATTTAAACAAAACAAACAATAAAAGAAGAAAGATTTTCGAAAACAGTTTCTAAAACTGCAACGGCAAAAAACGTTTGCCCCGCCGACCGAAATAAAAATTAACAAAAAAATGGATAAGTTAGAGTTTAAGTCGAAAGATTTCGTTCATCTGCACATGCATTCCGATTATAGCCTTTTGCAGAGCGCAATCCAACTCAAACCGCTCGCCAAACGTTTGACCGAGATGGAAATGAAAGCGTGCGCGATTACCGATTACGGCAATATGTACGGCGCGATTTCGTTTTACAACCAGATGAAGGCGAACAATATCCGCCCGATTATCGGTTACGAAGCGATTCTCACGTTCGGCAGCCGATTCGATAAAACCGCGACGCTCGCGGCGGGCGAGCGACCTTATTACCATCTCGTGCTGCTGGCAAAAGATTTGCAGGGCTACCAGAATCTGGCGTATCTGGCGTCGAAAGCGTTTACCGAAGGCTTTCACCATAAACCGCGCATTGATCTCGATTTGCTCGCCGAAAAAAGCGCGGGATTAATCGGGCTTTCGTCGGGATTTGAAGGCGCGGTGTGGCATTATCTGCGCAACGACGATTGGGCGAAAACGACGGCGAATTTGAAAACGTTCGAAGACATTCTCGGCAAAAACAATTTTTACGTCGAAGTGCAGGATCACGATCTCGAGGAGGAAGCGAAAATTCGGCAGAAAATCGTCGAGCTTTCGCGCAAAAATCAAATTCCGCTGGTCGCCACCAACGACGCGCATTACCTGACCGAAGAAGACGCGGGCGCGCAGGAAATTCTGCTGTGTATCGGCGAAGGCAAAACCCTGAGCGAAAACAGCCGCAAAACTCTGGGCAGCGACAAGTTTTATTTGCGTTCGGCGGAGGAAATGTGGGAAATCTTCGGCGACGAATTGCCCGAAGCGCTGGAAAATACGATGCGCATCGCCGAGATGTGCGATGTGCAGATTCCGCTCGGCGATAATCTGACGCTGCCGAGTTTTCCGATTCCGGAGAATTCGGGCTGCGCGACGACCGACGAGTATTTCGGCAAAGTCGTGCGCGACGGTTTCGAGGAAAGAAACCGGAAAGTGTGGCAGCCGATGCGCGGCAAAGGAAAATTAAAATACGAATTAGACGATTACCGGGCGCGCATCGAACGCGAAATTCAGACGATCAAGGAGATGGGCTTTCCCGGTTATTTTCTGATCGTCTGGGAATTTATCAAATACGCCGTCGAAAAAGGCATTCCGGTCGGACCGGGGCGCGGTTCGGCAGCCGGATCGCTCGTCGCCTACTGTCTCGGCATCACCGACGTTGATCCGATTCAGTACGATTTGCTGTTCGAGCGGTTTCTCAATCCGGA
>SXVE01000508.1 GCA_005790265.1 Acidobacteriota bacterium
AAAATCGGTTTCGGCACAGAGATTAAAGGCGTCGGACGCTATCTGCAAAATGCGCCGCTCGAACACTCGACATTTGAATTTTCCGCGGAAGATTGGAAATCAATCATCAAAATCGGGCGCGGCATCTGGCAGTATAAACCGTGCGCCGAAGGAACTTATTTTCGGACGGTTTACGATTACGAAACGAATTACGGATTTCTCGGCGCGTGGCTCGATAAAATTTTGTTTCGTCCGGTAATGCGTTTGGCGACCGAATGGAGTTTTGAAACGTTGCGCCGCTGGTGCGCGGGACGCGAATCGGAAGTTGAGAAACGCCATTCGTATGTGAAATTCGCGTGGTTTTTGCTGAAAAGAAGCTGCGGTTTCGCCGCGAGAAAAGGCGAAGCGGAAAGTTTTATCGGCAGCGGCAGAGAAACGAATTTGTCGCCAACTTTTCAGACGGTTTTGCGCCGCACCACATAATGAATGCTGCCCAAATTTTCCGGTCGCCGCAGTATTTTTCGCGCGAAAAACGCGCCCGCTTTTGTTTTCGGTTCGAGCGTCAATTTTCCGTCAATTTTCAGCAAATCGTTTTCGGCGCGGCTGCAAAATTCGACTTTGAAACCGAGCAAAGGAAGTTTTTTGCCGCGGTAAATCAAACGCGTTCCTTGAATTGATAAATTGCCGTTTTCGATGGGTTGGACGTGCATTTCGATTGACGTTTTCAAGTCGGTGAAAACTTCGTAAAGTTTTTTGTCGCGCACAACGAAATCCGAATCGAAAACGCGGTATTTTCCCGCGCAAAAAAGTTCGCGGACGAAATGCATCGAACCGTCGCGGCGCTGAAAAATGCGAAAACGCGCGGGAATTTCTTCGAGATTCGTTTCAAACAAACCCTGACCGAACAGCACGGTTAGAACGCGCGACCAAATTTTCGCCGGAATCGTTTCGAGCCGCAAAGTCGCCGTGACATCAAAACGCGACGGATTGGCGTAAAACTCGCGAATTAAAGGTTTGATTCGCGCAACTCGTTCGCCGAGAACGGTTTCGAGCAGATTCCAGTTTTCCGTCTCCGCGCGGCGTCCGCGTTCTCGTTCGCGGACGCCGCGCCGAAAAATTTTGGAAACGCCCAAGGCTAACCAGAAATAACCGGTCATTTCGAGCGCCGTTCGCCGGTAACTCAATAAATTTTCCGGCGTTCTCTCGGACAAATCGAGAATTGCGCGGGCGGATTCTTTCGCGTAAAGGTAGACGAGTCGCGAAGCGGCGGTCGAAAGTTTTTTAACGGTCAAAACGAGACTGTCGGCAATCGCCGTTTCATACGGCAAAATTCCGCTGATCGCTGATGCATCCATCAAACGCACGCCCAAGGACACGTCCATGTGCTGCTGCAAAAGCTGCCACGTCGGATCGTTTTGATGCTGCGCCGCTTCCGTTTCAAAGCGCGCGTACAAACCGTTGGCTCGAACGTTTTGCAAATCGCTGAAATGCGCGGCGAGCCATAATTCTTCGCGCACTTCGAGCGGCAATTTTCGCTCGCAGGCTGCGATAAAATTTTTCCATTCAGCGGTGCGCGGCTGATTTTCCCGATTGAGCGGCATAAAATGTTCGCCCATCGCATCGAAAGTCGCGGAAAATCCGGCGAATCGTCCGAGCGTAACGGCGCACGAAGCGAGCAGATGCAAACGCGTCATTCGGCAGCGGTGAACGCTGTAGAATTTTTTGAGTTCGGCGAAACGCTGGCGAGCGCGAAATTGTCTGCGCGCGAAATTTAACTGCGCCGTTTCGTCGGCGTTCGGCAAATATTTTTTCGCCTCGCGCAGATCGTATTGTGGTTTTTGCACGGCTGATTCGCTCATTTCGTTTGGTGCGATGCGGGAAAGAAACTGCAATTACGATGCCTGTAAAGTTGAATTTTCTCAAGCCGAAGTTCACAATTTCACAATATGGCATTGGAAACGGATTATATCGTGATCGGTTCGGGCGTTGCCGGGCTGCGCGCTTCGATTGAACTGGCAGCATCAGGCGCGCGCGTAACGGTTTTGACCAAAGATAAAGCGTCTGAGTCGAATACCGAATACGCGCAGGGCGGCGTGGCGGTCGTTTTGTCCGACGACGACAACGCGGAACTGCACGAAGAAGATACTTTGATTGCGGGCGCCGGTTTGTGCGATCCGCAAGCGGTCGAAACGCTCGTTGAAGACGGCACAAAATATATCAAACAACTGATTGAATGGGGAATCGAGTTTGACCGCGAAGGCGGAAAATTGGCGTTTACGCAGGAAGCGGCGCATTCGCGGCGGCGAATTCTGCACGCGCACGGCGATTCGACCGGCAAGGAAATCGTTCGCGCTTTGATTGCCAGAGCCAGGCAGGAAAAAGGAATCGTTTTGATGCCGTTTGCCAACACGGAAAGTTTGATCGTACGCGACGGCAGATGCGTCGGCGTGCGGTTTCTCGACCCGATTTTGCGCGCGCCGCGTGAGATTTTCGGGCGCGCGGTGATTCTTTGCACCGGCGGCGCGGGACAGCTTTATCTGCACACGACGAATCCGCCGGTGGCGACGGGCGACGGAATGGCGATGGCGTATTTCGCCGGCGCGGAAATCGCTGATCTGGAATTCGTTCAATTTCACCCGACGGCTTTGAGCGTCGAAAATGCGCCGCGCTTTTTGCTTTCGGAAGCGATGCGCGGCGAAGGCGGAATTTTGCGCAATAAATTCGGCGCGCGCTTTATGGGCGATTATGACGAACGACTCGAACTCGCGCCCAGGGACATCGTTTCGCGTTCTATCGTCGCCGAAATGCGCAAAACCGGAACGCGCGAAGTTTTCCTCGATATGACGGCTTTAGACGAAGAATTTTTGAAGGAAAGATTTCCGAAAATTTACGAAACGTGCCGATTTTACAATTTGAATATCGCGAAAGATATGCTGCCTGTTTCGCCGGCGTCGCATTATTGTATGGGCGGCGTGCGCACGGATTTGCACGGACGCACGACGGTCGAAGGACTTTACGCGGCGGGCGAAGTTTCGTGTACGGGCGTTCACGGCGCGAATCGTCTCGCATCAAATTCGCTGCTCGAAGGCTTGGTTTTCGGCGCGCGCTCCGGTCAAGCGGCGCTGACCGATAATTCGGAATTCAAGATTCAGGATTCAAAATTCAACACTCAAAATGGAGAATCGGAAAACGAAAGTCTAAAAACGAAAATCCCAAACCCGAAATCTGAAGAAATCTCGACCGCCGTTAAAAAGCGCGTCAAACGCGTGATGTGGGAACGCGTCGGAATTTTGCGCGACAAAGATTCGCTCAAAAGAGCGCTGCGCGAATTCGAGCAGATTTCCGAAGCGAAATTAAGCACTTCGTCGCGCAATTTCGTGACTTTGGCAAAGCTCGTGGCGACCGCCGCGCTCTGGCGCGAAGAATCGCGCGGCGGACATTTTCGCACGGATTTTCCGGCAAAAGACGAGCAATTCCGCGTTCATTCGGTGCAGAAACTCGGCGCGCCGATTTCATCGAGTGCGCAGGTTAATTTCGACGTTCGCAAAGCGAACGAAGCGCAAAAATAAAAAAAGAGCGGCTGCTGATTTCACCAAAATCGGCAGCCGCTCTTTTTTATATGAATTTACCCGATTGCTTTTTCTGATTATTTTCCCTGTTTCGGCAAAATTTCATCGAGCGTTTCGAGCAGATCGGCGCCGCGCAAATCCGGTTCGTCGCGGATTGAGCGGCTCATCGAAAGAATTTTTCCTTCGGGCGAAATCAGAAAAGTCGTCGGAAAAGATTCGATGCGCAACTCTTTATTGACCAAATCGAAAATGCTTTCGAGCCGCGCCTGCGTCCAGTTCATTCCGTTGGCGTCGAGCGCTTTTTTGATTTCGCCGGGCGGCATCGGATCGGTATTAAAGCCGACAATTTCCAGATTTCTCGTTTGAAAACGCTTGTGCGCTTCGCGCAGATACGGCATTTCCACGCGGCACGGCGGACACCACAAACCCCAAACGTCAAGCAGCAGATATTTGCCGCGAAACTCGGAAAGTTTGCGTTTTTTGCCGCTGAAATCAACGAAATTCAAATCGGGAAGCTCTTTTCCGATGCCGAGTTCGATGCGTTTATAATCTTTCGCCGCGTGTTCGCGCATCACGATCTGATTTTTCGCCAAATCAATTTTCGCGGTCGAAACATAAGTTTGACCGACGCGGAAAATTATCGTTTCGTCGTTAGCTTTTCCGGCTTCGGGCGAAAGCGAATTCATATCAATTTCGCCGTTTTCGTCCGCGTCCACGCCTTGCCAGCCCTGACGCGGATTGATTTTTTTATCTTCAAAACTGTAGGCGTACTGCGTCGCGATTTTTTTGCCTTTCACGTCAACCGTGCCGCGCGCCAGCACTTCGGTTGACTGCGTGATCAGCCGGTCGTTTTCGGTCATTTTATCAGTCTGCACCGATTTGAAATACTGCAAAAAAAGTTGATAAGAGCTGAAAAAATTGTTTTTGATCGGCAGATTGATCGTCGTATTCCAGAGATACGGATTGTCTTTTTTGCTTTGCACGAACGCGAATTTTTCATCCGCCGCGAAATCGCCGTCTCCGTTTAAATCAACATAAATCGCCGGATTTTCGTCTTCGTTTTCGACCAAAATAGATGAAACCGAGTAATTTCCGGCTTGCGGGCTGAAAAGTTTGCCGGTTGCCAAATGAGCGTCTTCGCCGAACATTTTGCCGCTTTTCATTCGTTCGGGCGTAACGTATTTGAAAACGACTTTTTCAAAATCGTCGGTATTCGCCACGAGCGTCGAATCGAGTCGTCCGAGATATTCGTTGTCAGCAAACGGTTTAGCGAACGAAACAACGATTGAAAGCGTAAAGATAACCGTCAAAAGCAGGAGATTGATTTTTGAATTCATATTTTGTTATGAGTAATTTTTTCGGAAGTTTATGATGATGAAAAACGCGCGGGTTTTAATCGAAATAGGTTTTAGTGTAATTTAAGGAAAATCGGTAAATCTTTGAGCGAAACTTTGGCGCGCCGCTCAAGCAGGAACACATAATTTTAGGAAATTTGTCGCCGATTAGTCAATAAAAAATAATTTTTCATTTTTCGCGGCGCTTTTGGTAGAATTTTTTCACCAATTCAGTTGATGCAACAATTTAGGTGGCGATTCTGGCTGACTTTTTACAAAAATTAAGTTTATTTAATTAAAAAATATGGAATACGGTGCGACGGTTTTAAATCTGGCTTCGATCATCGAACATCACGCGCGGCTGGCTCCGCAAAAAGAAGCGATTGTGTGGAACGAGATGCGTTTTACGTTCGGACAGCTCAACGCGCTGGCGAATCGCGTGGCGAACGCGCTCACGAAAATGAACGTCGGACGCGGCGATAAAGTCGCTATTTCGTGTCCGAATCTGCCGTTTTTTCCGATAGTTTACTACGGCATTTTGAAGGCGGGCGCGGCGGTCGTGCCGCTCAACGTGTTGTTTAAACCGCGCGAAATCGCTTATCACCTGAAAGATTCGGACGCGAAAGCCGTTTTCGTGTTTGAAGGAACGCCCGAATTGCCGCTCGCGCAAGCGGTCAAAGCTGGATTCGACGAAGTCGAAACGTGCGAACATCTCGTCGTGATGACGGTCAATCCGATGGGCGAAAGTCCGTTTCCCGAACACCGAACCTTGACGCAGATTACGCTTGCCGAACCGGAAACTTTCGCCACCGTCGCGACCGCGCCGCACGATACGTGCGCGATTCTTTACACGTCGGGCACGACCGGACAGCCGAAAGGCGCGGAACTGACGCATCTCAATTTGATGACGAACGTGACGACGACTTACGGTATTCATCTGCCCGTGCTCGATTTCACCGACGGACAGCAAAAAACCGCGCTGATTACTTTGCCGCTTTTTCATACGACCGGGCAGACCGTGCAGATGAACACGAATCTTTACGCCGGAAACCGCGTCGTTCTTTTGCCGCGTTTCGACGCGCAAACGACGCTCGAAGCGATGGAACGGGAAAAAGTGAATTTTTGGGTCGGCGTGCCGACGATGTATTGGGCGCTGCTCAAATTCGTCGAGGAAACCGGCTATGATATTTCAAAAATCAAGGAAAATATGAAAGTGCCGACTTCCGGCGGCGCGCCGATGCCGGTCGAAGTGATGAAACGATTTGAACAGGTGTTCGGTCTGCGCGTTTTGGAAGGTTACGGGCTCTCGGAAACGTCGCCGCTCGCGTGTTTCAATCAATTTGAAAGACCGTCAAAACCGGGAACCGTCGGACAAGCCATTTTCGGCGTCGAAGTAAAATGCGTTGACGAAAACGACCGGGAAGTCACGCCGGGCGAGCGCGGCGAAATCGTCATTCGCGGCTCGAACGTGATGAAGGGGTATTACAAACGACCGGAAGCGACCGCCGAAGCGTTCAGAAACGGCTGGTTTCACACCGGCGACATCGGCGTGATGGACGACGAAGGTTATCTCTCAATCGTTGACCGCGTCAAAGATATGATTCTGCGCGGCGGCTACAACATTTACCCGCGCGAACTCGAAGAAGTGATAATGACGCATCCGGCGGTTTCACTCGTCGCCGTCGTCGGCGTTCCATGCGAGCGAATGGGCGAAGAAGTCAAAGCGTTCGTCGTCCGCAAACCAGGCGCCGATTTAACCGAAGAAGGGTTTATCGAATGGTGCAAACAGCAATTCGCCGCCAACAAATATCCGCGCTTCGTCGAATTCCGCGACGAACTGCCGATTGGCGGAACGGGCAAAATTTTCAAACGCGCGCTGCGTGAAGAAAATAATTAAAAAGATTGCCCTGATTTTGTTGCTGTTAGCTTGTTGTGTCAAAAATGACCCTTTTTGACACAACAAGAAGGAAAAGATATGTTGAATCTGATAGGTAAAAGCGTTTTAAGTGGAATTATTTTAATTACCATTTCAATAATTATTATCTTACTAATAGAAAATAAAACTGCCTCTAAAATAATTATATTTCCCTCATCTCTTATTTTAAGCTCTTTGATGGGAGGACGACCTCCAATGGGTTATACAGAGCAGGGAGAGCCTATAGTTGAAGGAACACCCGCTGACGGTATTTTTGTGGTGTTTGCCTTATTCTTTCAAACACTATGTTTATCGCTAATGAGTTTCCTCGTATTCTATACATTAAAAAAGCGTAAAACAAAATAGTGTCACTAACGACGATTTGTGAAACACGAAGTAGACATTTTGGATAGGATCTACGAGCGTATTGAAGCTGATGGCTTT
>SXVE01000509.1 GCA_005790265.1 Acidobacteriota bacterium
ACACGGCTCGCACGAAGCGTATAAAACGCAGCCGTCGAGCTGAAACGAATTCAAATTTTGACACGCGGCGCGAATCGCCACAACTTCGGCGTGCGCCGTCGGATCGTTCGTCGAAGTAACGCGGTTGCAGCCTTCGCCGACAATTTCGCCGTCTTTCACAATCACCGCGCCGAACGGTCCGCCCGCGCCAGTTTCCATTCCTTTTTGCGCCAGTTCAATCGCGCGGCGCATAAATTTTTCGTCTTGTTCTGTCATTCTATTTTGAGTTTCGATTTTGCAGATTTGGTTGTCGCCAAAATCGAGCGCCTCAAATCCTCACTCTGTTTTTGTCTGTGTCGTAAAAATAGCGCCGTCGTGGTCAAGACCGTGCCGAACGCGAAAGTGACAAATCCCAAACGTTTCCAGCGCTCACCGTAAACTTTTCCAAAACAGCAATTATAACTGTCATATTCAGGATAAAGTTTGTAACGATTATCGTAATCAACGCCCGTTACGCAGCTATCATAGGACGCCGCAAATAAAATACAACTTGCCAACAGCAAATTTCTCACAGCATTTTTCATAATCTACCTCTCGATTGATTAGACAACAAGAAATGCTGTTTGTTCCCTTAAGTCCGAAAATCCCGAATATCTTTAAAAGGTTTGTCTTTGTCGTTAAAATCCGGGCGGTAATAATACGACGCGGATTCGTATTCCTGCAAGAAGCCTTCTTCCATTCCGAGTTCTTCGAGCAGTTCGAGCGCGGAAAACCATTCGCTTTCGGAGATGCGGCGCGATAATAAAATATAACGCTCGTCGGTCGCCGCTTTGTTCGTCGCGTAATATTGCGCCATCAAGGAAATCGCGGTTTTTGGCGAAAGTTCTTTTTTGATCCAGCGCAGATTTTCTTCGATTCCGGCGAGATCATTTGGCAAAACTAAAAGCCGGATGACAAGCCCGCGTTTTAATAAATTGTCCGCGCCGTAAACTAATTCGTCGCCGGTTTGCCGAAACATTTCTTTGATCGCTGCTCGTGCGTGCGTTGCATAATAGCGAATTTTTGAGAATTCGTAACCGCTTTCGTTGTCGGCATATTTCAAATCGGGCAGATAAACATCAACGATGCCGTCGAGTAATTGCAAAACTTCGACCGAATCGTAAGCGTTCGTGTTGTAAACAATCGGCAGTTTCAATCCTTTTTCGGCGGCGATTAAAATCGCGCGCGCCATTTGCGGCGCGAAGTGCGTCGGCGAAACGAAGCCGATGTTGTGACAGCCGCGTTCCTGCAATTCGAGCATTATTTCGGCAAGCCGTTCGTGCGAAATTTCGTTTTTCTTCTGCGTTTTATGCGTCTGCGAAATTTGAAAATTCTGGCAGTAAACGCAGCGCAAATTGCAGTTGCCGAAAAAAATATTGCCCGCGCCGTTCGTTCCCGACAAAACCGGTTCCTCGCCGAAATGCGCCGTGTAACTCGACACAATCGGCAGACGACCGGAATAACACGCCGCGATTTCGTCGTTTAGACGATTATTGCCGCAGTCTTTCGGGCAGACGGTGCAGCTTTCCAGCAATTTTTCGAGACTCTCAACGCGTTTTTCAAGCTCGCCGGTGCGGTATAATTCTAAAAACTTTGGCTTAATCATAGGGAAATGCTTAATGGTGAATGGTGAATGCAAAATGAAAGAAATTTCTTCATTTTCAATTATCCATTTTCCATTTTCCGTTAATCTCAGTCTTTCGTTTTCTCAAGATTTTCGTCAATCATTTTTGTGTAGCGGCTGATGATCTCGCGCGGCGCGACGGTTTTGGCGAGCGTCCAGGTGAAATCCATTTCGGCGTTGATCGTCGCCGTTGCCAGACGCGTTTCGCGCACCATTTGGACGCCGCCCCAGAACAGAAACATAATGCCGATAATTCCGATTGGAATCGGCAGCCACCGATACGTCGTAAAAAACGCGGCGGCGGCGATAGTCACGCTCGTTAAAATAAAAAAATTCAGCCCGAAATAAAACGCGCTTAAGGCTTTTTGCAAAATACGCGAGCGCGTCGTTACTTTGTCCAATAATTTAACGACCGTATCAAGGCGTTTTTCGTAAAGCGGAATCGTCGTTTTGTCTTCAACCGTTATCAAATCGCTCAGACGCGTTTCGAGTTCGCGCGCACGATCAACCACGCGTCCAAGCCGCGTTGAAGTCGAAAGCACCAAAGATCCGGTTGCGGAAATAAGCAGCGTCGGCGTGACCATCGCCGTCAAAAATTCGATGGTCGAATTGAGCGCGTTCGGATTGATATTTATCAAATCACCGCCAGCCATAAGTTGTCATTTTACGTTAATAATGCGAAAAAATATAACGTATGAACAGCGAAAAATATCAAACGGGAACGGTCGTCACGCTTCAACATTGCAGCGAAATCTTAAAAAACAATCCGCTCGGCGACGAATTCGTGCGCGATGTGATCGTTTATTTGCCGCCGGGCTACGACGAAAATACAAATTACCCGACCGTTTACGCGCTCGCCGGTTTTACGGGACGCGGGCGAATGATGCTCAACGACGCGGCGTTTACGCCGAATTTCGCCGAGCGAATGGACAAACTGATCGGCGAAGAAAAAATTCGACCGATGATCGCCGTTTTGCCCGATTGTTTCACGCATTACGGCGGCTCGCAGTATATCAATTCGACGGCGACCGGCAATTACGAAGATTATTTAATCAAGGAAATCGTGCCGTTTGTAGACGAAAATTTCCGCACGATAAAAGATAAAAATTCGCGCGCCGTCATCGGCAAATCTTCCGGCGGCTACGGCGCGTTAATGATGGCGATGCGTCACGCCGACACGTTCGGACTTGCCTGTTCGACGAGCGGCGACTGCGGTTTTAATTACTGTTATTTGCCTGATTTGCCGAAAGCTTTTCGCGCGATCAAAGGAAAACCGAAAGAATTCGTCGAGAAATTTTGGGACGAGACGGCGAAAAAAAGCAAAGACGATTTTTCCGGTTTGAACATCATCGGAATGAGCGCGTGTTATTCGCCAAATCCCGAATCGGAATACGGTTTCGATTTGCCATTCGATTTGCAAACCGGCGGCATTAACTCAGATGTTTGGATTCGCTGGATCAGGCACGACCCGATTTTTGTTATGGATATGGATAGAAATATCGAAAACTTAAAATCGCTCAAACTTCTCTACATTGACGCCGGAACGCGCGATGAATTTGCCCTCGATGTCGGTGCGCGCATTTTGTCGCAAAGATTAAAAGAAGCGGGCATATCGCACATTCACGAAGAATTTGACGACGGGCATTTTAATATTTCCTATCGCACAAATCGTTCGCTCGAAATGATTTCGCAGCATTTCGGTTAATCAAATTGTCGGAAAATCGCGGTCAAAGGTTATAATTTAGTCGGTTACAAAATGTTTCAAGCAGGGCAACAAATCGGAGTTTACACGCTCGTTCGCAAACTCGCCAAAGGCGGTTTCGGCGAAGTTTGGCTGGCGGAAAAGCGTTCGGAATTCGTCACGCGCAAAGTCGCCGTCAAATTGCCGCACGCCGAAGACGTTGATTTCGACGCGATTCGGCAGGAAGCGCATTTGTGGGAACAGGCGAGCGGTCATGCGAACGTTTTGCCGCTCGTTGACGCCGACGTTTACGACGGACAGCCCGCAATCGTCAGCGAATACGCCGAAGACGGCTCGCTCGAAGATCGTCTGAAAATCGAGCGTGTTTTGCCGATCAGCGAAGCGGTCGCAATGACCATCGGCGTTTTGAGCGGTTTGGAATATCTGCATTCCAAGGGAATCGTCCATCGCGACATCAAACCGGCAAATATTCTTTTGCAGGGAAACGTGCCGCGTCTCGCCGATTTCGGCATTTCGCGCGCGGTCGAAACTTCAACTATTAGTTCAGTTATCGTCGGCACGGAAAGTTATATGTCGCCCGAATCGTTTGAAGGCGTGCGTTCGGTGCAAACCGATGTTTGGTCGGTCGGCGTTTTGCTCTACAAACTTTTGACGGGAAATCTGCCGTTTCCGCAGACGAAACCGACCGAAATGATGTACGCGGTTTTGATGAAAGAACCGGAACCGCTGCCGAATTCGATTCCGCTCGACTTGCGCCGGATTGTTGCCAAAGCGCTCGAAAAAGACCGCGAACTCGGCGCAAATCCGCCGCGCCGTTATCAAAGCGCCGCCGCAATGCGCGAAGATTTGCAGATTTTCCGCGAAAATTTCGCTGCGCTGAATCTTTCGCCGCCGAAAAATCTTGAATTGGCAGCCGAAGAAGCGGGCGACGAATCAACTATCGTCAGAATGCCGGTTAATCTCGAAAAAAAGCGACAGCCGGGATTTTTAGCGAATTTGACGAATCTCAAACTTTCGCCCGCCGCCGGTTTGTCGGCGATGCTCGGATTGGCGGCGATTGCGCTGCTGTCGTGTTATTTGTTTAACCGAGCATTTTCTGGCGGCGCAAATGTTGCGGATGCGACGAACGCGAATTCCATTGCGGCAACAACGGCAGCGAACATAAATTCAAATGCGACAGCGACTTCCAACGCGAACGCCGCGAACGCCGACAGCGAATCGTCACGCAGCGCGTTTGAATATTTTACCGAAGGCAACAAGCAATTCGAGCGCAAAAGATACGACCGCGCGATTGCGGCTTACACAAAAGCGATTGAAATCAACCCGAACGATTTTTCGTTTTACAACAATCGCGCCATCGTTTACCACACGCGCAAAAAATACGCCGAAGCCATCGCCGATTTTTCCAAAGCCGTCGAGCTTAACCCGAATTCCTCGTTCACTTACAGCAATCGCGGCGTCGCTTATGAAGACAGCGGCAACATCGAACAAGCAATCGCCGATTACCGCAGAGCCGTCGAACTTGACCCGAACGACACGAAGGCACGTAATAATTTG
>SXVE01000510.1 GCA_005790265.1 Acidobacteriota bacterium
AACAAATTCTTGTAAATCGTCGGTAACTTTGCGCGAATAATCTGCCTTGCCTTTGACGACAATCGCTTTAATTTCGCCTTTATTTTCCAACACGGAAGCAAATGGTGCAAAATCCGTTTCGGCAAAATTCGCGCTCAAATCCTGCAATTCCATTGCAAAACGCAAATCCGGCTTGTCCGAACCGTAACGCCGCACCGCTTCGGCGTAAGTCATTCGCGGAAAAGGATTTGGCAGTTCAACGTCAATCAGGCGAAGAACGCTCGTAAACATTCCTTCGATGACGCGATAAACCATTTCCTGATTGGCAAAACTCATTTCCACGTCCAAGTGCGTAAATTCCGGCGGGCGGTCGGCGCGCAAATCTTCGTCGCGGAAACAGCGGGCGATTTGGTAATATTAGTCCAAACCGGAAATCATACAAATCTGTTTCAAAATCTGCGGCGACTGCGGCAGCGCGAAAAATTTTCCGGCGTGAATGCGCGACGGAACGACGAAATCGCGCGCGCCTTCGGGCGTTGATTTGAGCAGAATCGGCGTTTCGATTTCCGTGAAATCCAGATTATCCATATAATTACGGATTTCTTTGACGGCTTTGGCGCGCATTCGGATATTTTTGGCAAGCTGCGGGCGGCGCAAATCGAGATAGCGATATTTGAGACGCAAATCTTCCGACGCGAGATTTTGCGAACCGGCTTTTTCGAGTTCAAACGGCAGCGTTTTCGCGTCGTTCAAAATCAAAATTTCCGAAACGTGAACTTCGATGTCGCCGGTCGCGAGTTTAGCGTTCCGGGAATTTTCATCGCGCGCGAAAACTTCACCAAGGACTGCAACGACGAATTCGCCGCGCAGATTTTTCGCTTTGGCGTGCGCGTCTTTGGCGGTTTCTTCCGACACGACAATCTGCGTCACGCCGTCGCGGTCGCGCAAATCAACAAACGTAAAAACGCCGAAATCGCGCTTTTTCGCGACCCAACCCATCAAAACCACTTTTTCGCCGACATTCGATGCGCGAAGTGCGCCGCACGAATGCGTTTTTTCCAAATTTCCTAAAACATCCAACATAAAATTAGTGATGAAAGACGAGTGTTAAGGAACGATAGTAAAGAAAAGCAGTAATGCTCGTCCCTTGTCCCTGTTCCCTGTTCTCCAAATAAAAAACGCCTTTCGATTTCTAAGACGAACGAAAGGCGGAACGCTGAAATTTTGCGCTCGCGCCAATCAATTATTATCGTCGTTAAATCGAACTGCGTTTCGCATAAAAACTTAAAAGTAAAACCGTGCAAAATAATACAAGATTGGCGCGCTAAAAAGCAAACTGTCCAATCGGTCGAGCAATCCGCCGTGACCGGGCAGAATGTTGGCGGCATCTTTGGCATTTGAGCCGCGTTTGATGGCGCTTTCTGCCAAATCGCCGAGCAAGCCGACGATCATCATCACGGCGGCGAGAGGAATCGAAAATTGATACGGCAATTCCGGAAAAAACCAGAATGAAGCGGTAGCGGCGAAAATGCAGCTTAAAATAAGTCCGCCAAACGCGCCTTCCCACGTTTTGTTCGGCGAAACCTTCGGTATCAGTTTGTATTTGCCGAAATTTTTTCCGATGTAATACGCGCCGACATCAGCGCCCATTCCGACGAGAAAAAAGTAGGAGAGCAGCTTGGTCGAAAGATGCGGCACGAGCGAATCTTCAAATCCGACGCGCATTGCGACGATAAATCCGCCTAAAAATGCGACGTATAAAACGCCCAAAACCGTAACGCCGATGCCGGTCAGCATTTTTGAAAAATCCGCTTGAAAGCGAAACATCTGCGTGATTAAAACAAAAATCAGAAACAGCGCGAGCGTGAGAATCAGCAAATCCGGTTGCTGGCGCGGCGCGTCAAAAAGAAACGCGACGAAAAACGCCGCCGCGCCCAAATACGCGACCGAGGCATCGGCTTTTAGTTCGAGTTTTTTCGTCAGCGTGAAAAATTCAAAAAGTCCCGCGCCCAAACCGAAAATAGCAATCGCCAGAAAAACCCAGTTCGCCCACGATTGACCGGGGAAAAAATACGGCAAAACGATTGATGCAATTAATACCGGCAGCGCGACGAGCGCGGTCAGCAATCTGTTGTTCATAAAATTTGCGGAAAATAGAACACGGATTTTCGCGGAAAAAGACGCGGATTTTCACGGATCAAAATTTTGTAAAAAATCTGTGCCGATCCGTGGTTTTTCCGTGTCAATCTGTGTCCCATTCTTCTATTAGTGATTTAGTTGATTGCGCCGAAGCGACGCTCGCGTTTTTGAAAATCGAGAATTGCTTTAAAGATTTCGGCGCGGCGAAAATCGGGAAAAAGCGTCGGCGTCACGTAAATTTCGCTGTAAGCCAATTGCCACAAAAGGAAATTTGAGATGCGAAATTCGCCGCTCGTCCGAATGAGCAAATCAACTTCCGGCAGATTGCGCGTGTACAAATTCGCGGCGATGTCCAATTCGCACAAATCGTCGAGAGATTTCCCTTGTTCAACCAGCGTTTGCGCGGCTTTTGCAGCGGCGGCGGTGATTTCGGCGCGTCCGCCGTAATTGAGCGCGATACTCAAAATCGTTCCCGTATTTTCGGCGGTAAAGTCAGCGGCGGCGGCGATTTGTTTCTGCAAATCTTCGCTCAAACCTTCGATTTTTCCGATTGCCTGAAAACGAATGTTGTTTTTATGCACGGTTTTCAGCTCTTTTTTCAAATAGAGCTTGAGCATCTGCATCAAACCGGAAACTTCGTCTTCCGGTCGCTTCCAATTTTCGGTCGAAAAAGCGTAAAGCGTCACGGCTTTGATTCCGAGCCGCGCGCAGGTATCGAGAATCGCGCGTACCGATTCCGCGCCTTCCTTGTGTCCGAAAATTCGCGGTTTGCCGCGCTGTTTCGCCCAGCGCCCGTTGCCGTCCATAATAATTGCGATATGCTCGGGCAAACGCGCAAAATCAATCAGCGCGAGCAATTCGGCTTCCGCAGATTTCGGTTTGACGATTTTGACAAAATTTTCGTGCATCGAAAAAATTAACTTTGCAGATAAGTTTTGATTTTTACTTGATCTTTAGTAAAGCCGTTTATACATCTCTTTCCTCAATGTCAACAATCGCCGATTTGTTAATCGCGCCGTAAATGTGCGGGTAAATTTCTCCCGCCGTTGAAGGTTCGGCGACTAGATCCGAATTCAAATAATGCGGATTGATGTGCAGAATCAAGACTTTACCGGCATTGCTGTAATATCTTGCAAGCACGTCTTCGAGCTGATTGCGGTAACTGCAATGAATGAAATTTTCAGTTTGCAGGCTTTCGGCTTCGTATTCGTTTTCGTCTTTGAATTGTTCCCAAATTTCGGGCTTCACGATGTGGTAAATTATCATTTTTTAATCGTAGTAAACTTTGAGCAGAGTCAAACCGTGCGCCGGTGCGGTTGCGCCCGCCAGATTGCGGTCGCCGCTGACGATTGCCGTCTGAATTGTATCAAAATCCTTTTCGCCGCGCCCGACTTCGAGCATCGTCCCGACGATTGAACGCACCATATAGCGCAAAAATCCTTCGCCCGTAATGCGAAATTCGATAATCGCCGCGTTTGCCTGTTGATTCCAGGTTGACTCGACCGAAAAATCCGTAATCGTCCGAATGCGGCTTTCGCTGTCGGTTTGCGCGCACGAAAACGCCGTCCAATCGTGTTTGCCTAAAAATAACCGCGCCGCTTCGTTCATTCGCCCGACATCGAGCGGGCGCGCTTCGTGCTGCGCGTAACGACACACAAACGGCGAAACGACCGGCGCATTCACTACGCGGTAAACATAAGTTTTTCCTTTAGCCGAAAAGCGCGCGTGAAAATCGTCCGCCGCTTTTTCGACCGCCAAAACGCGCAGATCGCGCCAGAGATTGCCGTTGATCGCGGCGCGCAACCGCTCCGGCGCAAAATTTCGCGCCAGTTTGACGCTCGCCACCTGACCTTCGGCGTGAACGCCCGCATCGGTTCTGCCCGAACCGGCGACGTGCACGTTCGCGCCGTTTCCTTCAAGCAGCGAAAAAACTCTCTGAAGTTCGCCTTGCACGGTTCGTTCGCCGTTCTGAATTTGCCAGCCGTGAAAGTCCGTGCCGTCGTATTGTAAGAGAAGTTTGAAATTCATTTGGAGTTTCGGCTTCCGGGTTTATAAGCAGTGTCGCCGCTCGCGCACAGCACACAGTTTTCCGGCTGATAAGTCGGCACGTCCAAACTCGCGAGTGCGATTCGCTCGACGCCGACATCGGCTGTTCCGTTTGAGCGATCAATAATCGAAGCGGCGGCAACGATTTTTCCGCCGTTTTTTTCGAGCGCGGCGATACATTCGCGCGTCGAACCGCCGGTTGTAATCACGTCTTCAACAACCAAAATTCGCTCGTTCTCTTTAATCGAAAAACCGCGCCGCACGGTCATCATTCCGTTTTCGCGCTCCGTCCAAATGAAGCGCACATTCAGCGCCTGCGCGACGGCGAAACCGATAATCAAACCGCCGATTGCCGGCGAAGCCACCGTTTCGATTTTTTCGTCGGCAAAGCGTTCGGCAATCGCGCGTCCGAATTTCGCCGCGTCAGCCGGAAACTGTAGAGCCAGCGCGCACTGCAAATAACTCGGACTGTGCAAACCGCTCGATAAAATAAAATGCCCGTCCAAAAGCGCGTCGGTTTCCTTAAACTGATTCAAAACCTGTTCTGAATTCATATTTTGTTCGAGTTCCAGATAGTTGCAGAAAGTACCGGAAAATTCCAGACAGTAAAAAGATGGTTAATCAGACAAATTCGAGCTAATTTTTCAGATTTTTAAAGCTCTTACAACTTCCTGCAACTCTGGAACTTTCTGTTTACTTTCTGCAACTCTCCGCCAACTTTTTAATCTCCAAGAATCGGTCGCGGATCGAAATAGCCGAACGCTTCGGTTATTTTTCCATTTTCCACGCGAAATTTTTCCAACACCGGAATTCTGCCGAAAACGCCGTCAACTTCCCAGTGCGTAATGACGAATTCGCCTTCGCAAACGTGCTGAATGACGCGCACATCGTCAATCGCAGGCAAAAAGCCGGTGAGAAACGCCTTGAAGTTTTCGATGCCGTCGCCGTCGCCGGAAATCGGGTCGCAAAACTTTAAGTCGTCGGCAATCGGCGCGAGACTCAAGTCTTTTTGTTTCAACGCGTTAAGAAATTTCTCGACCGCTTTGATATTTTCCTCTTTCATCACCTGCCAATCTCCTCAATTTATTTTAATCGCGCGCAGCATTTTAATTTTGCTTGCACATTCATATTTTCACGTTAGAATAAACTAAAGATGGCGCCCTTTCCAAACTTGATTTCCGAATCTTTACTCGTCAGCGAAACGATTGAGCTTTTGCGGTCGTTCGGCGGTCGCGCTTCCGCCGTCAAGGTCGTTGATTACGTGCTGAAAATCAGCAAACCGGCGCCGGATTTGGCGCTGCTGCTCGTTTCCGATTTGATTGAAACCGATCCGCGCCTTCAGTTAAACGAAGATTTTGTTGAGCTCGTTCAGGAAAACTTGGAACTTAGAAAGCTGGACGAAACCGAGTTTGTCGTGTTCGATTTGGAAACTACGGGAGCGAAAACTCCGCCGTGCCGCATCACGGAAATCGGCGCTTACCGGGTGAAAGGCGGCGAAATCATCGACGAGTTTCACACGCTCGTTAATCTCGAAACGCCGATTCCGATTTTTATTTCGCAGTTGACCGGAATTACCGACCGAATGGTGAAAGACGCGCCGAAATTCGGCGATGTCGCCGGTGATTTTCTCGAATTCATCGGCGATTCGGTTCTCGTCGCGCATAATGCGCATTTTGATATTCGCTTTCTCAATCACGAAATCGGCAGAATTTACGCCGATTATCGCGTCGGAAATCCGCATCTCTGCACGGTTCAACTGTCGCGCAAATTGCTGCCCGACATTGATAATCACCGCTTAAATACGGTCGCGCAGTATTTTTCCGTCGCGCTCGTCAATCATCACCGCGCTTCGGAAGACGCGCGCGCGACGGCGCATATTTTCGTCAATTTACTCGAAGAATTAAATCGGCGCGGCGTTCGCGATCTGGCGACGGCGAAAAGATTAAGAGCCAAATAAAAAAAGCGCGGCAAGAAAAACTCAATCGCATTTTCCCGGACAGCCAATCAATCTAAAATCTGCCGAAATTCAACAGAAAAACAATCGCGTTTGTTCCGCGTTTAATTTTTCGCCCGCTTTTGGTGTAAAATATTCGTTTCGACTTTTGACAGAAATTTTTACCAATTATCATTATGTTAGACAACGCAAATTTACCGCCCGTCAACCAGCAAAATCTGGATATTCGCTCGACGCCGCGCGAAGAAATGACGCTTTATCCGCTCGATTCTTTTAAATACGATTACGCCGGTCGCGAGATTTGGATTGATTTTGAGATACCGGAATTTACGGCGATCTGTCCGTTTTCCGATTTTCCGGATTTCGCGATTATCAAACTTCGCTACGTGCCGAACGAGCGCTGCATCGAGCTGAAAAGCTTGAAAATGTACATCAATTCGTTTCGCGAAATCAAGGTTTTTCACGAACACGTTATCAATATTATTCTCGAAGATTTCGTTAAAGCCTGCGATCCGCTGCAAGTAGAAATCGAAGGCGATTTTCACGTGCGCGGCAATATCAAAACGGTTGTGCGAGCGAAATACAGCAAAAATTAAACGAAAAAAAACTTTTTCAATTCTCAAAAATCGTGCCGGCGTCAGCCGCAATGAATGTTGAGATTGAAAAAGTCTTTTTCTTTTTAATCGTCAGATTTTTCTGCTTTTTTAGTGAATTCGTGCCGCCATTATGTGCGGCTGCACGGAAATGTGTTTTTCGCACGCCGCCGCGACCAGCTCGTCAATTTTTTCGGAGATTTTCGTTTCGCCGGAAAAACTCGCGTTGGTAATTTCCGAAACCAGCAGAAATTTCGCTTTGTCCAGCAAAATCTGTTCGCGCATCGAAAGTTTTTTTTCGTGCGACAAAAAAGTCAGTTTTTTGAGCACGTCAGCGGCTTCAAAAACGCTGCCCGACTGTAATTTTTCGCCGTATTCGCGCGAACGCGTTTTCCAATCGTCGGAGACATTTTCAAAATCAGTGCCGAGATTTTCCATCAAATTCTCGTACTCGGAAAAACAGATAATCGGACGAATTCCGACGTTTTCCGTTTTCGTCATCGGCACGAAAATAATCGAATCATCGCTCAGCACGCGCAGCAAATAAAAGCTCATCGAATTGCTGCCGATAATCTTGTTCTGAATACCTTCAACCTGACACACGCCCTGATTGGGATAGCAAACTTTTTGCCCGATACTCAATTCCATAACTCATTCGTCTCCTTCTAATGCTAAGAAACAGCCGTAAACGACAAAACGTTCGTCCGCTTTATCGAATTTTTTTGTTTAGGAACCGGTATTATAACACAGTTGAGCGGCGGTCGGATTTTTATTTTTGCGCGCGGAAAATTATTGCTGAACGGCGGGCAGCTCGACGATGAAACACGCGCCTTCGCCGGGCGCGGATTTGACGGCGACTTCGCCGCCGTGCAGTCGTGCGAGATGTTTGACAATCGCTAAACCGAGTCCGGTTCCGCCGATTTCGCGCGAGCGAGCGCGATCCGTGCGGTAAAATCTTTCAAAAATTCGCTGTAGATGTTCGCCGGGAATTCCTTCGCCTTCGTCCGTTACGGAAATGCTGTTTTTTTCTGCGGAATTATTCAATCTGACCGTGACGCTGCCCGCCGGACGATTGAATTTAACGGCGTTGTCAATCAAATTCGTCAGCATTTGTTCGAGCCGGAGCGCGTCGGCTTTAACGTATTCATCTTTATTGACATCATTAACCAATCTGATTTCGCGCTCGGCGGCTTTCGCGGAAAGATTAATAAAAATTTCGTCAACGAGCGCGGCGAGTTTGATGTTTTTCAGATGAATTTTGACGCCGCCCGATTCGATTGAGGAAAGTTCGAGAATATCGTTGATTAAATGATGCATTCGTTCAGCGTTTTTGCGAATCACGCCGAGAAATCGGAGATTGTTTTCCGCGTCTTCAATCGCGCCGTCTTCGAGCGTTTCGACAAACGCCATAATCGCCGTGAGCGGCGTGCGCAGTTCGTGCGAAATATTGGAGAGAAATTCCTGCCGAACGCGTTCGAGATGTTCGATCTGCGTTACGTCGTAAAAAAAGCCAATCGCGCTCTTTTTGCCGTCGAGCCGAATCGGAGCGATGTGAACGTCATATTTTTGCTGAGCGGCGGAGTGAAGTTCCAGTTTGATATCGGAAACTTGATCTTCCTCGAGCGCGCGGCGAAAAGCGTCGTGCAAATTAAAATCGCGAATCACTTCGCTCAGGCGTTTTCCTTCGAGCGCCGCGCCGCCGCGTTCAAAGCTTTTATGAGCCGCTTTGTTTGAAGCGACAACGCGCAAATCCTGACCGACAACTAAAATGCTTTCGCGCGTCGTTTCGAGAAATTCGCGCAAAAATTGTCGGGAATTTTCCGGCGCGACGACTTCTCTGGCTGAAAAAAAAGAATTAAAAAGACTCATTTACATCCGACGAAACGGTAACCGATGCCGACGACGGTTTCGATACAATTTCCGCAGTCGCCCAATTTTTGCCGAAGGCGGCGAATATGCACGTCGAGCGTTCGCGTATCGCCGAAATAGCTGTAACCCCAAACATTATCGAGAAGCTGCTGCCGCGTCGCGACGCGTCCCATATTTTTTATCAAATGTTCAAGCAGCGCGAATTCCTTGCGCGTCAATTTAACGTCTTCGGCGGCGCACAAAACGCGCATATCGGCGAAATCAATCGTCATTCGCTCGTCTTCATAACGCGGCGCGTCGTCTTTCTCCACGCGGCGCAAAACGGCGCGGACGCGCGCGATTACTTCTTTGACCGAAAAAGGCTTGACGATATAATCGTCCGCGCCGAGTTCGAGACCGGCGATTTTGTCGGTTTCGGCGGCTTTCGCGGTGAGCATAATAATCGGCGTGTCCTCGGTCAGAGATTCGCGTCGCAACCGGCGACACAACTCCATTCCGGTCATTCCCGGAAGCATTAAATCCAGAATAATCAAGGACGGCGCGTTTTTTTCGTCGAGCGCAAATCGCAACCCCTTTTCGCCGGATTCGGCAATAATCGGACGAAAACCTTCGCGTTTGAAATTATAATGGAGACTTTCGGCGATGTCGGCGTCGTCTTCGACGATCAAAATGTTTTGCAGCATATTTTCCGAGTTTTTACGATTACTACGCTTCCATTGAAAAAGTCAGAAACGTTTTTTTGCTTAAACTGGCAAAATTTTATGTTACTCAGCTTACCGCGACGTGAACAAAATGTTAAGAAAATGTTAACGAAAACCTTTCGGCAGGAACAATGAAATTTCGGACGGAAAATAAAATAAAAAAACGCCGCCTTGAAAACGCCGCGCTGCAATCATTGTGCAGTGTGGAATTTATAATATTTAGACGGGTTTATCGCGTTCTTTCGGGCGGAGCAAATTTCTCAGGCTGCCGCAGTCGGCTTTCGCTTCGTCCCATTTTTCGACGTTCAGATCAATCACGGCTAAACCGGCGGTCGGCATCTGCTCATTTTCTCCGGTGAGAAATCTAATCAAACCTTCGATTCCGGGATTGTGCCCGACCAGCATCGCCGATTCGGGATCGTTTTCCATTTCGCACAAAAGCTGGAGAAGCATTTGCGGACTGGCTTCGTAAATGCGCTCATCAAAGCTGATTTCCGGTTCGATTCCGGCAACTTCGCGCACCAGAATAGCCGTTTGTTTCGCTCTTTTGGCAGGCGAACACAGCAGCGTTTCCGGCTGAAACTTGTTTTTATAAATTATTTCGCCCATCACCGGAACGGCTTCCAAGCCGCGCTTGTTCAACGGACGTTCAAAATCAGACCAATTCGGGTTATCCCAACTCGATTTGGCGTGGCGCATTATATAAAGGGTTTTCATTTAATTTTTGCTTTTCCAAGAAAAGCAGATCGCGATTAAAACAGCAGCGCGAAAACAAATGATGAAATGAATCAGCGCGCAAGATGTTCTGCGCGCTGAAACTCAATCATTGGTTACTCGACTTCTCGAAGCAGAATCGGACGGGGTTTGCCAATTTCAATCAGAGTAGAAACAATTTTTTTCGTTAATTTTTTATTTTCGTCGGTTTTCAAAAGAAGATCGTTCAGCGAAATGATACCAAGTAATTCGCCGGTTTGACTAGTCACCGGCAAACGCCTGATGCGGTTTTTCCGCATTTTCTTTAACACGTCTTTCAGATCATCGTCCGCATCAACCGCAATTACCTCGCCGCCGCAAAATTCTCCGGCTTTGATTTCCGCCGCTTTTCGGTCTTGCGTGCCGACGGCGATGGAAATATCGCGATCAGTGATCATTCCGACAACAACATTGTGATCGTCAACAACCGGAACCACGCCGCAGTCTTTATGCCACATAATATCAACGGCTTTTGTCAGATTGTCTGACGAATGACAAAAACCGACTTCTTTGCTCATTACATCTTGAACTTTCATAAATTTGATGAAAAACTCTAAATTTCAATTTTATATTGTAACAAAAATGAAAACACAAACCATTGCCGCCATTGACATCGGTTCAAATTCGCTCAAACTCGTCATCGTCAAAGCCAGCGCCGCCGATTCTTTTACAGTGATTTTGCAGGAACGTGAACGCGTTCGGCTCGGACACGAAACGCTGAAAACAGGGCGTTTATCAGCCGAAGCGATTAATCTTTCGGCGGACGCGATTACCAGATTTCGGGCGACGGCGGAAAACCGCAACGCCGATGTCGTCCTCGCCGTCGCCACCGCTTCGGTGCGCAGCGCGGACAACGCGGCGGAATTTGTCAATGAAATCGAACGGCGAACGGGCGTGCGCGTCGAGATTTTATCTTCGCTCGAAGAAGCGCGCTTGATCGGAATTGCCGCCGCGCAATACGTTTGCGCCAACGAATGCGTGCTGCTTAATATTGACATCGGTGGCGGCTCGACCGAACTTTCGCTGATGAAAGCAGGCGAACCGCACAAACTTTTTTCGATGAAGCTCGGTGCGGTCGGTTTGACGGAAAAATTCATTTTCAGCGATCCGCCGAAACTGAAGGAGTTAAAAAATCTGCGTTTTGAAATCGAACAGCGGCTCGAAAGACCTTTTCAAAAACTGAAAAACGCCAAATGGGAAATCGCCACCGGAACTTCCGGCACGATTTTAAATCTCGCGTCGCTGATTAATCTCGGCGCGCGCGAAAATTCCTCGATCACGCTGAAAAAACTTCATGAGTTAAACGAAAGTTTGATCGCCAAAACGATTGACGAACGCGCCGTGTTGCCGAGCATCAGCCGTCAGCGCGCGGAAGTAATCATCGCGGGCGGGCAAATTCTCGAAGCGGTAATGCAAACTTTGAAAATCGAAACGCTGCAACCGTGCACATTCGCTTTGCGCGAAGGCGTGATTATTGATTACCTGCGGCAGAGCGAAGCCGAATCGCTGCCGCCCGTGCCCGATACGCAGGACAAACGACTGCGCGACGTTTTCGCCGTCGGTCGGCATTTTAACTATGAAGAAAATCACGCGCTGCAACTGGCAAATTTAGCGGAAAAGATTTTCGATCAGCTCGCGCCCGTCTATCAACTCGAACGACACTGGCGCACGCTGCTTTCCGCCGCCGCGCTGCTGCACGAAATCGGCTACCACATTTCGCACGAAGATTACCACAAACATTCGCTCTATCTGATTAAATACTCGCCGATTACCGGCTTTTCCGAAACGGAAAAATTGATCATCGCCAACATCGCGCGTTATCACAAAGGCTCACTGCCAAAGGAAAAACATGCGGATTATACGATTTTGAGCCTCAAAGATCAGACGATTGTCGCGCGACTCGGCGGCATTCTTCGGCTTGCCGACGCGCTCGACCGCGCATCGCGGCATAAAATCGAGAAAATAAAATTCAAAACGGCGAACGATCAGCTTCAGTTAAAAATATACGGCGAAAATATCAACGTGTCTGAAATCGAACTTTTCGCCGCGAAAAAAGATTTGTTTGAAGCTGCTTTCGAGTGCAGTTTGAAAATCGAATCTGCCGCAGCGAACGAGTGAAAAATTTCAGAAACTTAAATTGCGCAGTAAAAAGCGCGTTTCGTTTTGCAGTAAAACGAAACGCGCTTTTTAGACTTATTTAATAAACTAAAATCAATTTAATTTTAGCTTATTGCTTTACGAAATCTCGACTTTAATATTTCGGCACGTTTCGATCAACGTCGTCCGACCAAGCCGTGATGCCGCCTTTTAAGTTCAGCAATTTTCCTTTGTAGCCGCTTTCCTGCAATGCGGCAATCGCTTTCGCGCTGCGTCCGCCGGCTTTGCAGTGAATGATTGCCGTGCGCGAAGAATCAATTTCTTTTGAACGCGCGGCGATTTGCGCGAGCGGAATCAGTTTCGTGTGCGGGATTTTGGCGATTTCATATTCGTGCGGTTCGCGCACGTCAATGATTTGAATTTCGGGATTGTTTTTGATTAATTCGTTTAATTCAGTTGCCGTGATTTCTTCCAAATCCTGTTTTTCCGTCGGCAGATTCAAGCCGCAGAATTCTTCATAATCAATCAATTCTTTGATTGTCGGATTCGTGCCGCAAAGTGGGCAATCGGGATTTTTCTTGAGCTTTAACTCGCGAAAACGCATTTTCCACGCGTCGAAAAGCAGCAGACGATTTAATAAAATTCCTTCCGCGCCCAAGATCACTTTGATAACTTCGTTCGCCTGAATCGTGCCGACGATGCCGGGCAACACGCCTAAAACTCCGCCTTCGGCGCACGACGGAACGAGTCCGGGCGGCGGCGGTTCCGGATACAGACAGCGATAGCACGCGCCTTTTTCCGCCCAGAAAACGCTCGCCTGACCTTCAAAACGGAAAATCGAGCCGTAAACATTCGGTTTTCCGGTCAAAACGCATGCGTCGTTAACGAGATAACGAGTTTGAAAATTGTCGGTGCCGTCAACGACGACATCGAAATCCTTAAACAATTCGAGCGCGTTTTCGCTGGTCAGTTTCGTTTCGTGCGCTTCGATTACAACATTCGGATTGATGTCGTTCAAACGATCTTTCGCCGACGCGATTTTAGGTCGCCCGACATCTTTCGTTCCGTGAATAATCTGGCGCTGCAAATTCGATTCGTCCACGACATCGAAATCAACCAAGTCGATTGTTCCTATCCCTGCTGCCGTCAAATAAAGTCCGAGCGGCGAACCCAAACCGCCCGTGCCAATCATC
>SXVE01000064.1 GCA_005790265.1 Acidobacteriota bacterium
CGGTGAATCGTTTCTTTCGGTGCGTAAAGAATAGTCGGATCGAGATTGCCCTGCAAACCTTTTTTGCCGCCGATTTCTGCGCGAACGTCACCGATATTTCTCGCCCAATCAACGCCGAGAACGTCGCATTTCAACTCAGCCAGATTTTTATACGAACTCACGCCTTTCGCAAAAACTATCACGGGCGCGCCTTGTGTTTCGAGGTTTTCACAAATATAACGAATGTATGAGAGCGAATATTCTTCAAAATCGTGCGGCGAGAGAATCGAAGCCCAAGTGTCGAAAATCTGAACGGCGTCGCATCCGGCGCGGATTTTCGCGTTCAAATATTCGACTACCGAATCCGCCAGAATACGCAAAAGTTTGTGCGCCGCTTCCGGTTCGTTGTAAGCAAAACTTTTGATAATATCGAAATTTTTCGATCCCTTACCTTCAACCATATACGCCGCGAGCGTCCACGGCGAACCGGAAAAACCGATCAGCGGAACGCGTCCGTTCAGCTTTTCCTTTGTCATCTTCACGGCTTGCATCACGTAATCGAGCCGCTCCAAAAATCCATCGAGCTGCAAATTTTCAATTTGCTCAACCGACCGAATCGGCACATCAAAAACCGGACCTTTCGATTCGATCACGTCGAGGTGCATTCCCATCGCTTCGGGAATCACCAGAATATCCGAAAACAAAATCGCCGCGTCCGTCTTGATAATATCAATCGGCTGAACAGTTACCTCGCTCGCTAATTCCGGCGTTTTGCACATTTCCATAAAGGAATTTTGCGCGCGAATCGCCCGATATTCCGGCAAATATCGTCCCGCCTGCCGCATAATCCAAACCGGCGTGCGCTCCGTTTTTTCGCCTTTGCAGGCTCTGATAAATAATGAATCTTTCATATTGGAAAATGGAAAGCGGAAAATTAAGAATTTGTCTCGTATTTAATTTTTAATTTTGCACTTTCCATTTGTTAAATATTCAATCAACTCAACGGCAAAATCTCCCGCTGACGCTTTCGATGAAACAAAATCGGCTTTCAAATTTCGTCGTTCAAAATATTCCGCTGTCGTTTTTCCAATCACGGCGATAATCGTTTGATGCGCGGTTGTCGCGCCGAATTGTTCTAAAAACGCTTCCGCCTGGCTCGGACTGAAAAAACACGTCGCCGCGATTTCGCCGCTACTAAATTTTTCGCGCAGTTCGTTCTTTTTTGCAATTTCAACCGCGATTTCGCCGGTTCGGTAAACGACTGCTTCTTCAACCGAAGCGAATTTTTCCAGAAATTCCGGCACGACGCGCAGAGATTTTTCGCCGCGCACGAACAAAAACCGCTTCTTTTTCAAATCTTCAGGCGCGATGTTTTCCAACATTTCCCGCGCCGTGTTTGCCGTTTCGTCAAAAATCAAATCGAAGTTTTTCGCTTCCAAAACTTTCCGGCTTCGGCTGCCCAAAACATAAACTTTTCCGCCGTACTTCAAAAAATATTCAGCCGATTTCGCGCTGAATATTTCGGCGGCTTTCGCGCTCGTCAGAAATACGCCGTCAAATTCTTCAATTCGCGTCAGTTTCGCTTCGAGATCGCTTAAATCATCGAGCGATTTGGTTTCGATCAGCGGAAGATTGATAATTTTCAAACCGCTTTCCGACAGAATGCGGCTGAAATTATCGTATTCTCTGGCGACCAAAACTGTTTTCATCAAATAACGCTTTCCTCGATGTTTTCAACTCGTTCGCGTGTCTGTTCCAAAACTTCGTTCGCGCCTTTGGCGATCAAATTCCGCGCCAGTTTTTCGCCCAAATTTTTTGCGTCTTCCGTTGCACCGCTGATTTTTTCGCGCAGATTCGTTTTACCGTTCAAACTTCCCACAAAGCCTTCGAGATGAATTTCATCTTTCACCGAAATCGCGTTCGCGCCAATCGGAACCTGGCAGCCGCCTTCCAGACTTCGCAAAAATGCGCGCTCGGCGACGACGCAGGCGTGCGTTTCGGCATCGTCGAAAACCTGCAAAAGTTCTTTCAATTCAACATTTTGCGTGCGAATCTCAATTGCCATCGCGCCCTGTCCGACGGCGGGCAGCATAATTTCAAACGGAATAATTTGCGCGATGTGTTGATCCAAATTTAAACGGTGAACGCCCGCGTAAGCTAAAATCATCGCGTCCAAATCGGATTCTTCAAATTTTGCAATTCTGGTCGGAACATTGCCGCGAATCTCGAAAATTTCGAGGTCGGGACGACAATGAAGCAGCTGTCTGCGACGGCGCAAACTGCCCGTCGCAACTTTTGCGCCGTTCGGAAGTTCATCAATCGAACGGTATTTTTTGCTGATTAAAACATCGTTCGGCGTTTCCCGTTTTGAAACCGCACCGATGCAAAGTCCTTCCGGTTGAACGGTTTGCAAATCTTTTAAACTGTGAACCGCCAAATCAATTTCACGATTTAACAGCGCTGTTTCAATCTGTTTCGTGAACAAACCTTTGTCGCCGATTTTCGCCAGCGCGACATCGAGCAGTTTGTCGCCGGTTGTTTTGATGATTTTTATTTCGAGATCAAGTTCGGGAAAGTGCTTTTCGAGCGTCGCTTTGACGTGGTGAGTCTGCCAAAGCGCGAGTTCGGAGCCGCGTGAGCCGATGATGTATTTAGACTTCAATTTCAAACTCCTCAAAAGCGGCGCGTTTCATTTCCGTCAACTGATTAACCACCGCAACGTGACCGGCAAAGGTTTCCGATCCGTTTTTTAATGCCATTTTGTGCAATGCGGAAACGTTTTTCAGCAGAAAATCTTTGACGCGCACGATTTCGCCGAGCGTTGAATCATCGGGTTTCGCACCGCATTTCAGCGTTTGCGGCAGCAGCGGAAGCGAATAATACCAAACGAGAAAATCCGCCATTTCGCTCATGATGATTCGCCGCACTTTTGGAACGTCGTTCATTCGGCGCTGATAATTTTTATCAACGATGGCGTGCAAATCATCGATATTTTTCAGCGTGACCGCCGCGCAGTCGCTGACTTCCGGTGCGATATCGCGCGGCATTGCGATATCAATCAGCAAAATCGGTTTTTCCTGATTCATAAAATCCGCCGCGAGCAGAATCGGTTCCGGCGAACTGGTCGAACTGATAACAATGTCGGTTTCCGCCAAAATTGATTTGAAACTCGAAAAATCAATCGTTTCACCGTGAAAGTCGTTAGATTTCTGCAAATTAACAAGCAATTCTTCGGCGTGCGAACGCGTGCGATTGGTGATTGTAATTTTTCCGACGCGTCGTTTAATCAAACATTCGGCGGTCAATTTCGCGGTTTCGCCCGCGCCGATAATCAAAATATTTTTACCGGAAAGCGTTTCGTCAATTTCAAAAGCCAGTTCGACTGCCGCCAAACTGATTGAAACCGCGCCTTTGTGCAAAGCGGTTCCGGTGCGCGCGTTTTTGCCAACTTTGAAAGCGCGTTGAAAAAGCTGATTGATGATTTTTCCCGTCGCGTCATTGTGTTTGGCGAGCGAATACGCTTGCCGCAGCTGGTTGAGAATCTGCGTGTCGCCGACTATTTTTGAATCGAGACTGGTCGCCACATTAAAAAGCTGCTGACAGGCGGCGCACGAGATTAACCCGAAAAAATCGGAGCGGCGCACGGTTTGTCCGGCGTTTTTATACTCGATTAAAAAATCTTTGTAGAAATCCAAATCCAAATCGGTGCGCGTCGTCACGCCGTAAATTTCGGTGCGGTTGCACGTTGATAAAACGACGCACTCGGACAAATTTTCCTTGAGCGCGGAAATTAGTCCGGGAATTTCGTTTTCCTGAAAATAGATGTTTTCTCTCGCCGAAATAGGCGCGGTTTTATGGTTGATACCAACCGCAAACAAAATCGGCTGTTCTGCTGACTGATTCAAATTTGTTACCGTATTGACTGTTTTATGATTGTTCTTATCGAACAGTTTGCCATAGTTATTAATGATAAACAAAAATACCTGCCGAACATAACGCTCATTTATTAATTGAACTTATAAATTCTATTAGCAAAAACCGGGTAAATTGTTCGGCGACAAAATTTTCCGCGCCGCGCTGTTTGATTTGGCTGCGTCACGCGGCTTGCGAAAAAGCATTCGCCGAATGACGCGAAATATTATGAGCTTAAAATATTTGTTTATAAAACTCTTTGCCGGGCATTGAATTTTATTGACTGGGAAAACGAGCGGCAATTCCGGCGTTTCATTGCAATCGGCAATGCCAAAACCTATAATTCAAGTTTAGCTTGCGATTGAAAGCCGAAGACGGAAAAGATACGAACAGTTATGAGATATATTTTTGTCACGCTTATTTTGATTTTTGTTGCGCCGCTGACAAGCGTTTCGGCGCAAATCAAAATTTCTGAAAAAGTAAAGAAAAGCGAGAAAATTTTAGTCAGCGTTCCGGTTGTCGTCAGCGACCGCGAAGGTCGTTACGTGCCGAATTTGAAGGAAGATGATTTTTCGATTCTGCAGGACGGCGTCGAGCAAAAAATCGCTTTTTTCGGCACGGACGACGAACCGGTCAGCGTCGCGCTTTTGCTTGATACGAGCGGCAGCACCAAAGAATCACTGGAAAAAATTAAAGAAGCCGCCAAAGATTTTATCGAGCTGCTTAACCCGAAAGATAAATGCATCGTCGCGACTTTCGACGCGGAAATTAATGTTCTCAACGATTTAACCGGCGATCAGAAAACGCTTAAAACGTCGCTTGATAAAATCCGAAGCGCTGAACGCGAAGGAACGGTGATGTTTAGCGCCGTCGAACAAATCGCGCAGAAAGCGCTCGCGCCGATTTCCGGCAGAAAAGTGATCGTGCTTTTGTCGGACGGAAAAGATTTCGGCAGCGCGCTGACGAAAGATGATTTGCTTGCGCAGCTGGAAGAATCGGACGTGCTGATTTACTCGGTTTTTTATCAAACCGGATTGGGTTTCGACAAAGTGGCGATTGACGCCGACGGAAATGTAACCGAAGCGGCGAAAGAAAAACCAATCGAAAAAAAAGATCCGCCGAAAAAGAAGAAAAACTACTCAATCCTGATTCCGCTGCGCGGCGATGTTTTCACCGAAGAAGAAATTAAACTGAACGGAAAAGCCAACGATAAACTCGCGCTCAATTCGCTGCGAGAAATGTCGGACACGACTTCGGGCAGATTTTATTTGAGCGATACGCCGAATTTGAGCCGCGTTTTCAAGAAAATCGCCGGTGAATTAAGACAGCAATATCGGCTCGGCTTCTATCAAAGCGATGCGAAAAGTAACGAAGAAAGGCGCGAAATCAGCGTCAAAGTGAAAAGGGAAGATGTCGTCGTGCGCGCTCGCGGCAAATATCGCGCGAAGAAATTGTGATCTCCGCTCAAATCGCGAATCGGGCGCGACAGTTATAGCGCCGCCGGAAAAAGAAAATATGTTTAATTTTATGTTGAAAAATACCGCGCAAATCAGAAGTACGCTTTTGCTCTGCGCTATTTTTCTGCTCACCACGAGCGCGGCTTTTGCGCAGGAAAGAAATTGGAAAACTTTTTCGCCGGAAAACGGCGCGTGGAGCATTTTCGCGCCCGGAGAAATGGAGCGCGACGAAACCGGAACCGAATCGCTCAACACAAAAGGCGGTTATACATACACGGACGAAAACGGATTTTTCGCGGTCGTTTACGAAGATTCGCCGAAATGGCTGGTCACGTTTTCCAAGCCGTTTATTAATTCGCATTATAAAAAAATTCGGAACAGTTTTTTGAAAAGTTCAAAAGGCGAATTGATCAAGGACGGAAAATTTTCCAACGGCAAAAACGGCGGGCGCGAATTTTACATCAAAATTCCTGACGGTCGCGTTCTCGACAGCGAAAATCAAATAAAAACGCGGTATCGCACCGGACGATTTCGAATATTTTTTGAAGGAAAGCGATGTTATATGCTGATTGCGGTGCTGCCGCAAGAGGAAATTGATGCGTTCGCCGTTGATAACTACTTCGATTCGTTTACGGCGAAGCAAAATTAATCGCGGTCTTTTTAATATTAGATAAAAATTCTTGCTGATTCGGTTAACTCGGGTTTTTTACGAAAGATTTTTTACGCAAACAGAAGATGATTAAAGTTATGAAATTTATCAGCGCGACGGTTTTTACGTTTGTGTTTGCGGTTTCAATTTTCGCTCAAAAACAGGCGGAAGTGATTGTCGCGTCAACGCATTTGCGCAAATCGCCGGACGTGAGCGCCGAAAAAATCGCGACTTTGCAAAAAGGCGATACCGTCGTTTTTGAAAAATCGCGCGACAATGCGAATTGGTTTTTTGTTTCAACCGCCGGCGGAACGTTAAAAGGCTGGATCAGAAAAGATACGATCAGCGAAGCGAAAAAAGCATTACCGGCGTCGGAAAAGTCGAAACCTAAATCGGCAGAACAGCAAACTGAAAAGCCGACGACAAAGCCAACGGAGAAAACAACGCCGATTGCGCAACCGACAATTCCGACGCCGAATGAAACCGCCAAAACAACTGCGGAAAACACTGATTCAACGGTTCCCGCCGAACCGATAAACATTGAAGACAATGAGGTTTTGCGAATTGATACGGAAGAAGTCAGCTTGAACGTGCGCGTCGTTGACAGCGGTTTTCGCCCGGTGAAAAACTTAAATCAGACTGATTTTAAGATTTACGAGGACGGCGTTTTGCAGCCGGTAACGTCGGTAACGACAGCGGAAGTGCCGATTATCAACGCGCTTGTCATTGATAATTCCCGATCTCTGCGCGAGCAGCTCGGGAAAATTATCGAAGCCGGAAAAATCATCGTCAATACGAACCGCGACACAGATCAAACGAGCGTCGTGCGCTTTGTCAGCAACGACAAAATCGAGATCGTTCAAGAATTTACGCCAAATAAAAATTCGCTAATTAACGCGCTCGAAAATTTATACGTCGAAGGCGGACAAACGGCAGTGATAGACGCGATTTTCCGCACGGCGAAAATGGTCAATGATTATCAAAATTCGCAGAAAAGGGAAGACGTAAAGCTGCGTTCTTTGATTGTCGTCTCGGACGGCGATGATCGCGGCAGCGCTTTGCCGGAATCGCAACTCTTTAAGTTGCTGCGCGAAACGAACGTGCAAATCTACGCCATCGGATTCACCAAAAAACTGACCAAAGACGCTGACTCCGACGCCAAAAAAAGACAGGAAAAAGCGAAAGATTTTTTGACGAAACTGGCGCAGGAAACCGGCGGAAAAGTTTATTTTCCCGAATCAATCGAAGAACTTCCTTCGATTGCGACCGAAATTTCGGGCGAGCTGCGCACTCAATATCTGCTTTCTTACGTTCCGACCAACGAAAATCGCGACGGTTCTTTTCGCAAAATAAAAGTGGAAGTCGGCGAAGGAAAAAATAAAGAAAAACGAACCGCCATCACGCGCACCGGCAGAAATTCGCAATCGCCGTAAATTATTTTGCGACACGGCAAGTAATTCGACGGAATGATGTTTCAGATTCGACCGCGAAATTGTTTTTCGTTTCGCAAAACGCTTTGCGCCGCGTGAAAACCGCACATTCCGTGAACGCCGCCGCCGGGCGGCGTCGAAGACGAACAAATGTATAAACCTTTTGCCGGCAGCGCATACGGATCAATTTTTGCCACCGGACGAGTGAATATCTGCGACAAAATCGCCGCGCCGCCGTTGATGTCGCCGCCGATGTAGTTGGCGTTATAATTTTCCAGATCGCGCGGAGAAAATGTTTTTTTCGCCAGAATGCAATCGCGAAAACCCGGCGCGAAACGTTCGATCTGATTTTCGATAATCTCGCTCATATCAACCGGCGAATCGTTCGGAACGTGGCAATAAGCCCACGCAGTATGTTGTCCCGCAGGCGCGCGCGAATCATCGAAAAGACTGGTTTGCGCCACCAAAACAAACGGATTGTCGGCTGTTGTGCCGCGCGCATTCAGTCGTTCGGCAGAGGCGATTTCCGCCATTGTTCCGCCGAGATGAACGGTTGCCGCCCGCGAACATTCGGCGTCGCGCCAGGGAATCGGCGAATTCAAAGCGAAATCCATTTTGAAAACACCGGAACCGTATTGAAATCGCGACAGACGACGGCGAAAACTTTCGGACAAGCGATTTCCCGCAATTTTCAGAATCTGCTGCGGCGTCAAATCAAATAAAACTACATCGGCGAAATCAAGTTCAGCAATATTTTCGACCGTGTGATTAACTTCGATTGCTCCGCCGATTGAGATGAAATAATCGGCGAGCGCATCGGCGATTTTTTGCGTGCCGCCGCGCGGAAAATTCCAGCCGACCGAGTGGGCGAGAGTGTTGAGAACCAAACCGAAAGCGGCGGTCGAAAGATTTTCGAGCGGAATCATCGAATGCGCCGCACAGCCTGCAAACACGGCTTGCGCGCGTGATTCCTGAAAATTCCGTTCGGCAAAACCGCGCGCCGATTGCAGCGCTTTCAAACCGAAACGCGCCATCAGCAGCGGATGCTGCGGAATGCCGAGCGGAGCGAGAATATCATCGGCGAGCGGCGTCCAATTTTCAGCGAGCGGAGCGAAAATCTGCCGGTAAATTTCTTTGTCAGAACCGAACGCGGCGGCGGTTTCTTCGATTGAACGGCGCAGTAAAACAGCTGTTCCGTCATCGAACGGATGCGCGAGCGACGCGGGCGGCTCGATAAATTCCAAACCGAAACGGTCAAGCGGCAACGTGCGAAAAAAAGGCGATCCGCTGGCGAGCGGATGAATCGCCGAACAAATATCGTGAACGAAACCGGGAAGCGTCAGCTCCGCCGAACGCATGCCGCCGCCGACAGTCGCTTTCGCTTCAACGATCAGCACCGAAAGATTTTTTTGCGCTAAAGTGATTGCCGCCGCCAATCCGTTCGGACCTGATCCGACGACAACCGCGTCATATTTTTGAATTTTCACAATAAATTACCGATTCTTAAATTGTTCGTCCCAATGCTCTTCCGGCGTTACTTAAACTTTATGGATATTGACATTGTCATTGATTAAAGTATTCTAACCGAATAACAAATTTCGCGTCGGCGCACGATTAAATATCGTGCATAAAAAATGACTAAAAAATTAAAATTTTAGAAATTACTTTTGTCGTTTAATGGGCGGCGAAAAATCATGAGTCGGGAAACTACGTGCAAAATAATCATAAAAAGATAAAAAAGAGATAAAAAAAGATAAAAATATGAGTTATCAAAAATTAGAGTTAACCGGCAAAACGGCGGTTATCATCGGCGGAACTTCGGGAATCGGACGCGCGCTGGCGCATGGTTTGGCGGAAGCGGGCGCGGCTGTCGTGCCGACTTCGCGGAGAATCGAACAAGTAGAGGCAACGGCGGCGGAAATCGAAGAAAGAAACCAAAAAACTCTGCGAATTACATCTGATGTTTCAGACAGAAATTCGCTGGAAAATCTTTTGAACGAAACAATCAAAGAATTTGGAAAAGTTGATATTTTGATTAACTGCGCCGGTCGCACCAAACGGGCGCCGACGCTCGATTTCGATGAACAGGATTGGAGCGATATTATCGAGACGAATTTGACCGGAACGCTGCGCGCCTGTCAGATTTTCGGGCGACATTTTATCGAAAACGGCTACGGTCGCATTATCAATATCGCTTCGCTTTCGACTTTTGTCTCGCTGTTTGAAGTCGCCGCTTATTCGGCTTCCAAAGCCGCCGTCGCTTCGCTGACAAAATCGCTCGCCATCGAATGGGCGCAGCACGGCGTTAACGTCAACGCCATCGCGCCCGGCGTTTTTAAGACCGATTTAAATCGAAATCTGCTCGAATCAACCGAACGCGGACGCGAATTTTTGCTGAGAACGCCGATGAAGCGTTTCGGACAAGTCGAAGAATTAGCGGGCGCGGCGATTTTTCTCGCATCAGATGCGGCGAGTTACGTGACCGGCGAAGTTTTAGTAGTTGACGGCGGTTTTTTGTCGAGCGGCGTGAATCAGTAAACTCAAATTTTCCGAGCGAAAATAGTAGGCTGTTTCTTAATATAAAAAAGGCATCGAGCACATGATTATATCTTCGATGCCTTTTCAATATGCGTAAATCAATACAACTGACATCAAAGCGAAAACTTTTCGATTAAAAAAAATAATCGCCCGGATTAAAAAAACTACTTGACCGATAAAATTTTTTGTGTAATATGTTTAAAGTCTTAACAATTTACCCGAAAATCTGTTTATTTATTCCCACTGTAAGTGGGAAAAATCCAATATTTCGCCGATAAATTGCACCAAAATAAAAAATAGTTAAATGGTCTGACCAATTTGTTAGTCTTTTTAACAAATGTTGATGAGAAAAATAAATCCCAAAGATTTTAAGATGGCGACGCGCGGAACATCGCGCGAGATCAACCGCCAAATCGCGCTGACTTTGATCAGAACGCATCAACCGGTTTCGCGCGCCGATCTGTCGCGTTTGATGGCAACGAATCGCGCCAACGTCACATTTCTCGTCAACGAGCTGCTCGAAGAAAATCTCGTTCGCGAAGGCGCGAAAGGCAGCGAAAAGGTGCGCGGGCGCAAACCGACTTTTCTGTATCTGAACTCACAAAAGAGTTTCGCCGTCGCCATTGATGTGCGCGCGACCAAAACTTTCGTGATGCTGACCGATTCGCTCGGGCGTCAAATCGAACAAGTTTTAAGTTTTCCGACCGAATTAAATCCGGATAAATTCGTCAAAAGTCTCGGCAGACAAGTAAAATTCGCGCTTGACGAAAAACTCAAATCGGAAAATTGCGAAGGAATCGGCATTGTTATTCCCGGAATGCTCGACCGCAAAACGGGAATTGTGCTGAACGCGCCGACTCTGCGCTGGCGCGACGTCAATTTGCTGTCGCGTCTGCAAACCGAATTTGAGGGCATTGAGATTCATCTTGAAAATTCCGGCAAAGCGTGCGCGCTCTCGCAGATTTGGACGACGCGCGGCGACAATTCGACGGTTAACGATATTGTTTTTGTCAGTATTTCCGACGGTTTGGGCGTTGGCGTCGTAATCAACGGCGAGTTAATGCGCGGCAAACACAACACCGCCGGTGAATTTGGTCACGTTCCGCTCAGCATTGACGGTCCGCCGTGTTCGTGCGGTTCAAACGGTTGCTGGGAAGCGTACATTTCCAACTTGGCGACGTTATCGCGTTATTCGGGGAAAACTTTGGATTTGCGCCAGCCGCAAATGCTCGAAGTCGGCGCGCTGACGATTGAAAAATTAATCGAATCGGCGCGTGCGGGCGAAAGCAAAGCATTGACGGCGCTGCATTCGACGGCGCGTTATCTCGGTTTGGGATTGGCTTCGGTAATCAATGCGGTTGATCCGGCGCGGATTTACATCGGCGGCGAAATCACCGAAGCCTGGGATTTAATCGGGCAGAATGTGCGCGATGCGATCAGAGAAAGGGCATTGACCGCCGAACTCGGCGCGACGCCGATTCGCATCGTGCCGGCAATCGAACATCCGCGTCTTCGCGGCGCGGTCGCGCTCGTCACGGCACCGGCTTTTGCGGCTCCGAAAGTAGC
>SXVE01000511.1 GCA_005790265.1 Acidobacteriota bacterium
AAAGCCAATTACAATTACAAAAGTGCTTAATTATAATTTCACAATTTATTAATTTCTAATGAACGAATCGGAAGCCAGAAAACTTATTGTCGAAATCGGCAAGTTGATGTATGACAAAGGCTACGTTACTTCGTCGGACGGCAATATCAGTTGTCGTTTGAGCGAAAACGTGATTTTGGCGACGCCGACGCAGGTTTCCAAAGGGCGAATGACCGAAGATATGATGGCGCTGGTTGATTTGCAGGGCAATGCGCTGAACGACCGGCGAATGTCTTCGGAAATCAAAATGCATCTGCTCGTTTATAATATGCGTTCCGATGTCGGCGCGGTTTGCCACGCGCACACGCCGCACGGAACCGCATTTGCCGCCGCCGGACTCGCGATTGACCAGCCGATTTTGTCCGAAGTGATTTTAACGCTCGGCTGTGTTCCACTGACCGCTTACGGCACGCCTTCGACGACTGAATTAACCGACGCGCTGAAACCTTATGTCGAACATCACAACGCGCTTTTGCTTGAAAATCACGGCGTTGTCGCTTACGGAAACGATTTGTGGCAGGCTTTCGACCGATTGGAAACACTTGAACACACAGCGAAAATCGCGATTCTCGCCAAAACTCTGGGCGGCGCAAATAATCTGCCGCCGGACGCGATCAAAAAACTCGTCAACATTCGCGAAAAAGGCGGATATTTGCCGGAAAAAGCGCGTTGTCAGTCGTGCGGTTATTTAGAAGATGCGGGAATTTCCTGCGACAGCGGGATAAATGTTAACGCTCACTCGGATAACGGAAAAATTTCACTTTCGCGCGCCGAATTGATCGAACTTTTGGCGCAAGCGGCAAATGTAGGTTAAAATTACATCTTTTTAATAGACAAACAATTTTAGGAGAAAAACTTAAATGCAGGAAGCATTGGGAATGGTCGAATGTAAAGGTCTGGTCGCGATGATTGAAGCGGCGGACGCGATGGTTAAATCAGCAAACGTCGAGCTTGTCGGTTACGAAAAAATCGGTGCCGGATTTGTCACGGCGATTGTGCGCGGCGATGTCGCGGCGGTAAAAGCGGCGACCGATGCCGGCGCGGCAGCGGCGCGGCGTGTCGGCGAACTCGTTTCGGTTCACGTAATTCCTCGTCCGCACGGCAGCGTTGACGACGTAATGCCGATTGGCGCGAAATAATTGATAGTTGATAATGGATAATTGATAATAAAAACTGAATTATCAACTACTCATTATCAACTATCCACTAACTATAATGATTATCGCACGAATTCTCGGAACGGTTGTCGCATCGCAAAAAGACGAACGTCTTTCCGGTAAAAAATTGATGATTGTCAAACCGCTCAATCTTGACGGCACGGATCAAAGCGGATACGTTGTCGCAGTTGATACGGTCGGCGCGGGCTTTCACGAAAAAGTCCTCGTCGTCGCCGGTTCGAGCGCGCGTCTTGCGGAAGGAAACAAAGACGTGCCGATTGACGCGGCAATCATCGGCGTTATTGATTCGTTCGATTTCGTTCAAAACTAAAAGTATGAAAAAAGAATTTTTCCTCAGCTTAATTCTGTTTTTTTGGTGTTTCACCTCAATTTCAAACGCGCAGACGGCAGCGATTTCGTCTGAAAAAAGAGCGATCATCGCGGAAATTATCATAATCACAAAAGCCGATAAGAATGCTGCCGAAACGATGAAAACGGTATCGGCTCAAATGAACGAAGCGATGCCGTCAATAATGAAGCAAATTCTCGGCGAACAAAAGAATTTGACAGCAGCGCAAAAGGCGGACTTGGAAGCTGAATTAAGCGAAAAGAGCGCGGATTTTTCCAAACGGTTCGACGAAAAGTTCTTCAAAATCATAGATTTTCAGGAGTTCATCGAAATGTCGTTTTACCCGCTTTACGATAAATTTTTTACCGAAGCCGAACTGAAAGATTTGCTGGCTTTTTACAAGACTTCGACCGGACAGAAATTAAACGCGGTGATGCCGCAGCTTGCCGGTGAAGCGGTAAGGCTGTCGAATGAGTATCTGTTGCCGAAAATAAACGATGTCATTGCGCAGTTGATTAAAGAAGACGCAGAAAAGTTGAAAAAAAATCCGCCTGCGCCAAAACCGAAATCCGAGAAATAATATATGCAGCTCGCTCGCGTGATCGGAAATGTGGTTTCAACCGTTAAGAACGATGCGCTCGACGCTCGAAAATTGTTGATCGTGCAAACGCTCGACGCCGATTTGCAGCCGAAGGGCGCGCCGCTCGTCGCGCTCGATTCGGTCGGCGCGGGCGTCGGCGAACTGGTTTTCTGGTGTCGCGGCAAAGAGGCGAGCTTTCCGTTCAAACGCGAAGACACGCCGACCGACTGCACGATCATCGGAATTATTGATTCTGATTCGCACGTTTATGCGGAAGGAAAACGGTAAAATGGAAAATTGAAAGTGGAAAATAAAAAATAAAAAAGATATATTTCCACCCGTTCTTCATTATCCATTTTCCACTTTCAATTTTCCATTTTTTAAGGATTTATGCTTTTAGCTCGCGTCATCGGAAACGTCGTTTCGACGCAGAAAAACCAGCGTTATGAAGGCGCGCGAATTTTATTGTGCCGTCAGATTGCACCGGACGGCGCGCAGATGGATTATACTTGTCTCGCGCTCGATTCGGTGTCGGCAGGCGAAGGCGACACGGTTTTGATCGTACAGGAAGGTTGGGGCGCTTCAACGGCGACGACCGGAAAAGCGGGCGCGGCGATTGATTCGGCGATTGTTGGAATCGTTGATTACATTGATCTTTTGCCGGACGAAAACAAATAAAAAAAACGGGTTTTTGCGGAAGTTAATTTGATGGAACAGGAAAGCACTCAAAAATTAGCAGAAAAAATCGCGCTTTTTTTGCAGCAGGAAACAAACGAAAACGGCGACAATCTGCTTCGCGCGAGCCTTGAAAAAATTAATCAAAGACTCGAAACAATCGAATCGCAAATCGCATCT
>SXVE01000512.1 GCA_005790265.1 Acidobacteriota bacterium
AGCAAGATTCAAATACGACGCGGCGACCAATCAAGTGATTTACACTTTGTCGCTGACCGATCTCGCCGTTCGCACGCCGAATATGCGTTGGACTTTAACTTCTAATTTCGGCGCGACCGAAGTTTTTGTCACGGCGTCGGTTGACGAGACGGCAACAACGTTTGAATACGGTAAAATCACCGTCTTGGCGACCGGCACGAGAAATCAGGAAACGCTCGGCGCGGTTGACGCAGGCGTTATCAGCGGAAATCAAATCGTCATTCGCCTGTCGCTCGACAAAATAAATGCCGCCGTCGGAAGCAACGTTTTGAACACGACTTCGACCAATACAAAAGCCGACGCGCAAATTATGATCGGTTCGTCGCTGACCGGCGGATTGCTCTTAAATTCCGATCAGGGAACGGGCTCCGGTTTTGACATCAAAGGAAACACAACGCCAACCCCGAGCCCGTCGCCAACTCCAAACACAACACCGACGCCAACGCCGACACCGAACTCGACACCAATGCCGAGTCCGTCTCCTAATCCGACACCGACTCCGACACCGAATCCAACACCGACGCCAGCACCGACACCGAATCCGACGCCGAGTTCGACGCCGAATAATGAATCGAACGGACGATTTGACGAGAGATACTCGGGAACGTTGAATGTCGGGCAAAACTCCGTGTTGATTGAGTTTGTGCTGCGACGCTCGACGCTCGACGCGCAGATCAATCAGAATCACGGCAACCAGCAAGTGCAGTTCGATTTGCTCGATGCGCAGGGAAATCTGATTCAGACCGCTGTTAACCAGAAGATTTTTCTGGAAAATCTGACCGCCGGAAAATATTTTTACCGCGTTCGCGGAAATGTGTCCAAAGCGGTTGATTTTACGATTAAAAGCGGACAGGGAAATTAAGTTTAAATAAAATAGACGTTGAATAAAAGGAAAAACATTCGATTTGGATTGATTACCAAATCGAATGTTTTTCTTTTTTAACCGCCGATTTTCAGAAAACACTTGTTGTAAATTAATAAAAAAACTAAAATCGAGAGATGCTGGCGGCAGGAAAAGTTAAAAAGATATTTTTTATCCTTTATCTCGCGGCGATTCATTTGCTCGCCGGTTTTTTCGTTTACGAACGAATTGTTGAGCGACGAGAGCGGGAGACGGCGCGCAGCCAATCGGAAAATGTTAATCCGGTCGTTCCGCTGCCGACGCCGGTCGCCGTTCCGTACGATGAAAATAATCTTCCGCCGACGCCCGCGCCGACTGCTTCGCCGACAACTGAGACAACTGCGCCGAATGCACCGAATACGTCGAGCTACGAGAATCAAACGGCTCCGGACAAATTAATGATTCCGGTCGTCGGCATCAAATCCGATGATTTGCAAGATACTTATACGGCTGCTCGTTCGGATAATCGCGTTCATAATGCGATTGACATTATGGCGCCGGTCGGCGCGCCGGTCGTGGCGGCGGGCGATGGAGAAATCGTCAAATTTTTTGACAGCAAACTCGGCGGAATCACGATTTACCAGCTCAGCGCCGACAAAAAATACATTTACTATTACGCTCATCTGCAAAAGCGAGCCGATAATTTACAGGAAAAAACGTTTGTCAAACGCGGCACCGTCATCGGCTACGTCGGCGATACGGGCAATGCGGGAGCCGGAAATTACCATCTGCATTTTTCGGTTTCAATTGCTGACGATCCGGCGCGTTACTGGGACGGAACCAACATCAATCCGTATCCGCTGCTGAAATCCGGCATTGATGCCGCCGCCGAATAAAATTCTGCATTGTCAGGAATGATTCTTGCTCTCAATTTCGGAAAGTATTATCTGTAACAATTCAAAACAATCAGAACTTTTTTAGAAATATGAGAAAAATGACAAACAACAAGTTTGCGAGAAATTCTGCGGCTGCGCTGGCGCTAACCTTCGCCGTTTTGGGAGTCGGCTGCGTTCCGCCCGAAAATGCTCCGGTAAACACCAACACGGCAGTCAATACCAGCACCGCACCAACAAATGCGAATACCGCGCCGGTCAATGCGCCGGTCAACAACACCGAAAACGCCGCTCGAATGCCGGTTACGCTGCCCGTGCTCGACGCGATGTTTTTCGATGAAAACTTTATCGAGGAATTAAAATCAAAATTGTCGCTCAGTGATGAGCAAATCAGTCAACTGAAAACTATTTCGCGTCAATCGGTCGAAGGCTTGACCGGCGAAGATTCGGAAGAGTCCGCCGGTTCGACTCGGCAATCAACCGTCCGCGCGCAGGAACAAATTCGCGGCGTGATCGGCGCGGAAAAAGCGAATCAGTTGTTCGATTTGGTGCGCACGCGCTGGTCAAACAACGAATCGCAAATGAGTTCGGCGGAAAAACCGAACGCGGTGCCGAGCGACACGCGCATCGTCGTCAACGCGCCCGGGTATCGAATGGACGTTTTTCAGGATGGAAAACTGTTGAAAACATATAAAATCGGCATCGGTTATCCGGAATTTCCGCTGCCGACCGGAATGCGCAAAGCCGAAACCGTGATTTTCAATCCGACGTGGACGCCGCCGGACGAACCGTGGGTCAAAGGAAAAGTGCAGCCGGGCAAAACGGTCGAAGCCGGCAGCGCGCTCAATCCGCTCGGACCGATCAAAATTCCTATCGGATTGCCTTCGCTGATTCACGGCGGTAAAAATCCGGCGCGGCTCGGAACCTTCGCGTCACACGGCTGCGTCGGTTTGACGAACGCGCAGGTGCAGGATTTTTCCACTGTTCTCGCCCAAATTTCCGGCTCGACGCTGACGCCCGAAGACGTGAAAAATTACGAGAAACAGAAAACCGAAACGAAAAACTTCAAATTAAATAACGCCGTTCCCATCGAACTGCGCTACGAAACAATCGTCGTTGAAGACGGAAAAATTAAGATTTTTCGCGACGTCTACGAACACGGCACGAACACGACCGCGAATTTAAAGCGCGTTTTGGAAACTTACGGCGTTTCATACGACAGCCTGAGCGAAGAAGAGAAGCAAAAATTGATTCGCGCGCTCAACGACATGAACAAAGACGCGCAGGGAAATGCGATTGTCGAAAATGTAGATTCGTCAAACGGCGCTGCGCCGTCGAATTCGGCGAACGCCAATTCAGCGGCAAATTCAAACGCCAATAAAAATTCTAATGCCAACGCGCAGAACAGCAATTCCGACGACGGAAAAGTGACGCGCGAAATCAAAGGAAAAAAAGAAGTCGTCATCGAACTCGCGCAACTAAAAGGAAAAGGTTATCCCGCGCCGGTTCAATTAAACGCCGGGCAGAAATAAAATTTCCATCAAAAAAAGTAACGCCGATTGTTTTTTCACGAAAACCAATCGGCGTTACTTTTTCAAATTGAGTTCAAAATTAATTTAAATTTCGGAGAGCATTGAGGTTCGATTCGATTGTTCGATTCAAATCTTCGCTTGAATGCGCGGCGGAAACGAACCACGCTTCATACTGCGACGGCGGCAGATAAATCCCGCTCTCGAGCATTGCATTGAAATATTTCGTAAATTGTGCGGTGTCCGAAGTTTTCGCCGAATCGAAATCGGTAACCTGCTGATCGGTAAAAAATACGGTCAGCATCGAACCCGTGCGGTTGAGCGTGTAGTTTAAATTCAATTCCGTGAAAGATTGGCGAAAACCGTTTTCAAGGTAAGCGCATTTTTCTTCGAGTTTTTGATAAAAATCCGCATCCTCGTCAATAATTCGCAAAGTTTCCAATCCCGCCGTCATCGCCAGCGGATTGCCCGACAAAGTTCCGGCTTGATACACTGCGCCACTCGGTGCGATCATCCGCATAATCTCTTCGCGCCCGCCGTAAGCACCGACTGGAAGCCCTCCGCCGATGATTTTGCCGAGCGTCGTCAAATCCGGCACGATGCCGTAGAGCTCCTGCGCTCCGCCTTTCGCCAGACGAAATCCGGTCATCACTTCATCGAAAATTAATAAAATATTTTCCTGTGTGCAAACATCGCGCAGTTTGCCCAAAAACTCTTTGTCAGCCGGAACGCAGCCCATATTGCCGCCGACCGGCTCGATAAACACGGCGGCGATTTCATCTTTATTCTGCTCGATCAATTCATACACCGACTGAATATCGTTATATTTTGCGTTCAAAGTGTCTTTCGCGGTTGATTTCGTCACGCCCGGCGAATCGGGCAAGCCCAAAGTCGCCACGCCCGAACCGGCTTTCGACAAAAACGAATCGCCGTGACCGTGATAACAGCCT
>SXVE01000065.1 GCA_005790265.1 Acidobacteriota bacterium
ACACGCCGCAAATGGCGGAAATCGTCGCGTATGTCGAGCAGTTAAATGAACTCGACACGGAAAACGTCGAAATTTCCCTCGGCGGTTTAACGCCCGAAGGCGCGGCAACGGACGCGGCGCAGGAAGACGCCGCGCATCAATCGCTCGGACAAAAAGCCGCGCTCAGCCAAGCGCCGTCGGCTGTCGAAGGACATTTTCAAGTTCCGAAAGTGCTGTAAAAACTCCCGAACTCTGACCAAGAAGATGAAATTTTCATTTTTGAAAATGCTGCGCTCGAATTTTTTGCGGGCGATTGGATTTTTCTTTTTTGTTGCGAGCAGTTTATCGTGCGCGATTCCGAATCTCGAAAAACCGGAATGCCAGCAGTCGCGGCAGACGGTCAAAGAATTTTATTCGTATCATTTCGGCAACGAGATGAAATTTTCCAGAGAAAATCTGCGGCAGCGCGAACGGTTTTTAACTTCCGAACTCATTAAAAACCTGGCGGCGAACAATTCCGAAAACGACGTTTTCACTACGAATTCGACCGATTTGCCGAAAGCGTTTCGCGTCGGCGAATGCACGGTTTCCGCGCCCGACAAAACGAATTTCGAGGTCGTGCTGTTCTGGAAAGACGATTTTACCAGCCGCCAGCAGGAAATCGCCGTCGAAACCGTCAAACAAAACGACAAATGGCTCATCAGCCGAATAAACCGGTAGCAGGAAGGTAATATTTTTTTATTTTCAATATTTCTTCGTAATTATTTATGTCAATTTATTCAACCATCGAAAAAACGTTAGATTCCGCCGAAAAATTAAACGATACGCTCAATTCTTTTTTATCAATCGAACGGGAAAGCGCACTCGCGCGCGCCGCCGAGCTTGACAGCAATTCTGAAGAATCGCCGCTCAAAGGCGTGGCGATTGCGGTCAAAGACAATATTTGCACCAAAGGAATGCAGACCACTTGCGGCTCGCGAATTTTGGCAAATTATCATCCGCAGTATGACGCGACGGCAGTGAAAAAGTTAAATGCGGCGGGCGCGGTCGTCGTCGGAAAAGCGAATATGGACGAATTCGCAATGGGTTCGTCGAATGAAAATTCCGCGTTCGGCGCGGCGAAAAACCCGTGGGATGTCAGCAGAGTTCCGGGCGGAAGTTCCGGCGGTTCGGCGGTAACGGTCGCATCCGGCGTCGTGCGCGCCGCGCTCGGTTCGGAAACCGGCGGTTCGGTGCGGCAGCCGGCGTCTTTCTGCGGCATCGTCGGACTCAAACCGACATACGGCAGAATTTCGCGCTTCGGTTTGGTTGCATTCGCTTCGTCGCTCGACCAAATCGGCATTTTCGGGCAAACGTCGAAAGATGTCGCGCAGGTTTTGGGCGCAGTTGCCGGACGCGATGAAAACGATTCGACGACCGCCGATGTTCCGGTTCCCGATTACGTCGGCGAATTGGAAAAAGATTTGACAAATCGCCGAATCGGGATTCCGCGCGCGCTTTTCGGCGAAGGTTTGGACGAAGAAGTGCGTCAGGCGGTCGAACAGTCAATTGACAATTTTCGCAGTTTGGGCGCGGAAATCGTTGATGTCGAGCTGCCGCACACGAAATACGGAATTGCGGTTTATTATATTTTGGCGACGGCGGAAGCGTCGTCGAATCTGGCGCGGTTCGACGGCGTGCGCTACGGTTTTCGCGCCGAAGAAGCGCGCGCTCTGCGTGAAATGTACAACAAAACGCGCGAAGAAGGTTTCGGCGCCGAAGTGAAACGCCGCATTATGCTCGGAACTTACGTTTTATCGAGCGGTTATTACGACGCTTATTACGCGAAAGCGCAAAAAGTGCGCACGCTTTTGAAAGACGATTACCGCCGGGCATTTGCCGCGTGCGACGCGATTTTAACTCCGACCGCGCCGACGGCAGCATTCAAAATCGGCGAAAAATCCGACGATCCGCTGGCGATGTATCTGAGCGATGTTTACACGGTTTCGGCAAATCTGGCGAGCATTCCCGGAATTTCGGTGCCGTGCGGGTTATCAGCGGAAAAATTACCGATTGGCGTCCAGTTGCTCGGCGATAATTGGTCGGAAGCGACTTTATTAAATATGGCGGCGCGCTACGAAACCGAGTTTCCGCTCGGCGCAAAACCGCAAGTTCACGTTTAATTGGCGAGACGCAAATGCGTGATTTCCCTTTCGCGCGTCAATGAACTGCTGTTTTGGTTAGGCATAATATTCTGCCAGCGGTTTTGGTCGGACAGGAGTTTTTCCGCTTCGCGCTGCGGCACCGGACGCGAAAACAGAAAGCCCTGTCCGTATTCGCAATTGAGAATTTGCAGTTGGTGAATCTGATGAATGGACTCGATGCCTTCAGCGACAACGTTCATTCGCAAAGTTTTAGCAAGCGCGATGATCGTGCGGACGATTTCGCCGTTTTCGCTGCCCGTTTCCATTTCGCTGACGAACGAACGATCAATTTTGAGCGTATCAATCGGAAAACGGTGCAGATAACTCAAAGATGAATATCCGGTTCCGAAATCGTCAATCGAAAGCTGCACGCCGAGTTTTTTCAGTTCGCGCAGCATCAGAATGATGCGGTCGGCATTTTCCATCACGGCGCTTTCCGTTAATTCCAGTTTCAGATTCACCGGATTGATTCCGGTTTCCGCCAAAACGTCGCTGATTTGTTCGACCAAATCGTTCTGCGCAAAATGTTTGCCCGATAAGTTAACGCTCATCATCAAAGGCGTTTCCGGATATTCCCGATTCCATTCGGCGAGCTGACGACACGATTCGTCCAAAATCCACAAAGTAAACGGCACGATCAAACCGGTATCTTCGCAAACGGGAATAAATTCGCCGGGCGGCACGAGCCCGCGCGTCGGATGATTCCAGCGCATCAACGCTTCAAACCCGGCGAGACGCATTTTTTCGAGATCAATAATCGGTTGGTAATACACGCACAATTCGCGGCGCTCGATGGCAGTGCGCAAATCCGTTTCAAGCTGCATTCGCGTCACGGCGCGCGTGTGCATAATTTTATCGAAGATAACGTAATCTTTGCCGCTTTCTTTCGCTTGATACATAGCGATGTCGGCGTCGCGCAGAATTTCTTCGGCTTCCGAATACGAAGAATTGCCCATCGCAATCCCGATGCTTACGCTTGTAAAAATTTTGCGTCCGCCGATGACAAACGGCGTCGAAACTTTATGTTTGATTAATTCCGCGAAATTGAGCATTTCGTTGACATCTTTGACTTCTTTGATGACGATGGCGAATTCATCGCCGCTGAATCGCGCGACCAAATCGCTTTCGACAATCGAACCGGCGAGCCGCCGCGCGACGTGCGTAATCAGCTGATCGCCGGTCGAGTGACCGAGACTGTCGTTTACGGTTTTGAAGCGGTTGAGATCGAGAAACAACACGGCGAAATTAAAGTCCGGCTTCTTTTTCGATTCTTCGAGCAGGAATTTCAGCGTTTCGGTAAACTGGTTGCGATTCGGCAAATCGGTTAACGCATCGTGAAACGCGGCGTGGCGAAATTTTTCTTTGCTTTCTCGCAAAGCGTCGCTGATTCGTTCCTGTTCGGTGATGTGATGCTGCAATTCGGCAATATGATTTTCGGCTTGTTCAGCGCGTTCGCGTTCGGCTTGTTCGGCTTTCGCGGCGGTTTGTTTGACGTCGTCAACATAACGCCGGTAAGTAATGTAAACAACCGCCGAAAAACCGATGGCGACGGCGAATAAAAACATATTGATGCTGTTCAGCGCTTTAACGCTGACGCCGGCAATCATCGCGCCGGCGACATACATCACCAGCGCGTTCAAACAATATTCGTTCCACACCTGCCAAACTGTTTTTTCGCTTTTCAGCGCGATGTAAACCGCCGCGCAAATCGAATTAACGATAAATTGCGACAGCGCCATAATCGTCAGCAATAAAACAAATTGCGTTTTATCGCCGTTATGCACGACTTCAGACGCCGAGATGGAAAATAAGTTGACGGCAAGGGTCGTCACGTAAACCGAAAAAGCCGCAACCGCAACGTTTAACACAATCGTTCGGTTTTTAATGTTAATTCCCTGACGGCGGAAATTCAGCGTCGTCACCAGCGATTCAAATGCCGCCATAATTACCGCTGTTTTGCCGCCGTAAATCAAAAGCGTGAGAATAATCAGCGCATCGGAAACCGTCAAATGAATTTTGGTGCGCGGCAGCTGGATCCGCAAATACGAACTGAAAAACACCGTAACCACAAACAAGGCAACTAAACCGGCATTTACACTTTCCAGCGGGAAACTGCAAAACGCCCAGGTAATGGAAAGTAAGCCGAGCGGCACCATTACCGACAGGTAAAACCTGATATAATTTTCTTTATTTTTCACTGTGATTAATTAACGTGCTGTGTTGAAAGAAAAGGGATTTTCAGAAGTTTGGCGAGAAAAGATATTTCAAGCCTGTTTTATTATAAGCAGAACTTTTGGAAAATTCCAAATTTATTTTTAAAGATGTTTGACATTTTTAAATTGTTAAACAACAAAGGCGCGAAAAACTCTTTGATTTTCGCGCCTTTGTTGTTATTTTCCTGGCAATTGTTAAGTCATAATCGGCAGTTTACGGCATTGCGCTCGTTTCATCTCCGTGAACCATCGTGTCATCCGTCATTGACATTGTGCTGTCGCTGACAAGTAATCCGTCGCTCACCAGCAAACCGTCGCTGACTAACAAACCGTCGCCCCACAAACTGCGATCCAGTAGAATTTGACTGCCGTCAAACAATTTTGACGACGGCATAAACGAAGTTCCTTGCGTGATCTGCGCGCTCGAACTCAGCATCGTCGAATCGCTGACGAGCAAACCGTCGCTCACGAGCAAGCCATCGCTGACGAGCAAACCGTCGCTGACGAGTAATCCGTCGCTGACGAGCAATCCGTCACTTACCAGCAAGCCATCGCTCACCAGCAAACCGTCGCTGACGAGTAATCCGTTTGCGTAAACCTTCTGGTATTTTGAAATCAATTCCGTTCCGCTGATCAAACCATAGTTTGCCGTGATTCCGCCCGACCACTGGAAACGGGTTCCGGCGATGGTTGAAGTATGATTCGGAATCGAAGGCGCGCTGGTCAGCAACGGCGCTCCGAGCGGAGTTTGGCTGGTCAAATCCTGTCGAACAAGTTTCGCTAAACGAATTGCGCCTTCAACGTTCAGGCTGCCCGCGCCTTGTTCAAAATGATTGAATCCGGCAAGCGGCTGCGCCGTGTACTGCAAAATCATTTTGACCATATTCGGCGTCAGCTTCGGATTAGCTTGCAGCAATAGCGCCGCTGCGCCCGAAACAATCGGTGTCGCCATCGAAGTGCCCGACAAATACAGCAACTGCGTATCATCGTTGTTTCCATCGCCGTTGAAATTTAACTGCGGGTTTGTCGCAGCAAAAACATTATCTTTCGATTTTGCCGCGATCAGTTTATTGCCCGGCGCAACCAAATCCGGTTTGATTAAATGATCGTAATTTTTGACGCCGTTGGAGTCTTTCCAGAAAGAACGCGTCGGACCGCGCGAGCTGAACGTCGCGATTTGGTCGTCGCCTCGCGC
>SXVE01000513.1 GCA_005790265.1 Acidobacteriota bacterium
CAGTTTGATTTCGCCAGCATCTGCTAGAGATTGCGCGTCGGCAACTTCATTTTTCGGAATCGGCGCGCCGAGATCGTCCCACACGTCGGCGAACGCACGGTCAACTTCCGCCACCGACTTGCCGTGCAGTTCGACGCCGGTATCGCGCCACGGCGCAACGTTTTTTTCCGGCTCGCCGACCCACATTTGCCCGACGCACAAACCGGTGACGAACGCGATTGCGCCGTCGCAAATCAGAACTTTGCGATGATCGCGATTAATCCAGCCGAGCGGTCGCGCGAAACTGAACGGATTAAAACAGCGAACTTCGACGCCGCCCGCGCGCAATTTCTCCCAAAAACTTCGTGAAGTTTTGCCGAAACCGCCCATCCAATCGTAAATGAGCCGCACTTTAACGCCTTGCTGCGCCTTTGCGATCAGCGCGTCGGCGAAAAGTTTTCCCTGCGCGTCTTCGTGAATGATATAACTTTCAAAGTGAATCGTTCTTTCGGCTTTTTCAATCGCCGCGAGCCACGCCGGATAATTTTCCGCCGCGTCAATGAGCAGGCGCACCGCGTTTTTTTCGATGAGCGGCGCTTCGGCAACGCGCGTAAAAGCGTTTTCGGGCAGCGTGTTGACGAGCGCCGGTTCTCGCACATTCAGCGGCGCACTCGCGTAAAACTCCGCGCGTTTTTTCGATTTCGGACGCTCCTCGATTTTTTGCATAAAATATTCTCTCGCCGTTTCAAATTATGGCGCAAACCGCACTTTTTGCAAAACAATTTTTTTTGCAAAACGCCTTTTCCGCACCGGCGTTTTTTGGCGTTTTGCCAGCGAAAAATGCGGCAAACATTGATTTTTGTTAAAATCAACGAACGGCACGCGGCTTGCGAAAACTCTGCGCGGCACAATCATAAAAAAGATAAAAAAGTTTATTCGGCAATGAAAAATTTCTGGACAAAATTAACAACGACGTTGCGAATGATCAAATTCGAGCACACATTATTCGCGCTTCCGTTCGCCTTTCTCGGCGCGGTTCTCGCGGCAAACGGCTTGCCGACTGTGCAGCAAATCATCTGGATTACCGTCGCGATGTTCGGCGCGCGTTCGGCAGCGATGACTTTTAACCGGATTATTGATCGAAATTTCGACGCGAAAAATCCGCGCACGGCAAACCGCGAATTGCCGAGCGGCAAACTTTCCGTTTCATTCGCGTGGGCGTTTTTCATCGTGTCCGTCGCGCTGTTTGAATTCGCCGCTTATTCGCTAAATTGGCTGACGTTAGCGCTTTCGCCCGTCGCGCTTTTGTCAATTCTGGGCTATTCATACGCGAAAAGATTTACCAGTTTCGCGCATTTGATTCTCGGCTGGAGTTTGGCGATTTCGCCGACCGCTGCGTGGATCGCCGTGCGCGGCGCGATTGATTCGGAAGTTCCGCTTCTGCTTTCACTGCTGGTGATGATGTGGACAGCCGGATTCGACGTTTTATACGCGTGTCAGGATTGCGAATACGACAAAAAAGCCGGTTTGCGCTCGATTCCGGCGCGTTTCGGCATCAAAAACTCATTAAAGATCGCCCGACTTTTTCATGTCCAAGCGTTCGTCGTTTTGCTTTTGCTTTACCTCGTCACCGGTTTAGGCTGGCTCGCACTCGTCGGCGTTTTCGCCGTTGGCGCGCTGATGATTTATCAGCACACTTTGGTTAAACCGAACGATTTATCACGAATGAACGCCGCATTTTTCACAACCAACGCTTTCGTCAGCGTCATTTTATTCCTGACATTCGGCGGCGCGGTTTTTCTGGCGAAAATTTAATATTTTTCTATTTGATCTTTGAAACGTCTTTGAGCGGCACGACGGCGATTTGGCAATAATCTTCGTAAATCAATTTGCCCGGCACTCGTTCGGCGCGCAATTTTTCCGTTTTAACGCCGTTTCGTTGCAAAATTTCCGACAACGCGTTCATCTGTTCAAGAAATTCCGCCGCGTCGGTTTTGAACCAAAAATAAGTGTGATTTTCCTCGCCGCGCGTCGCCGGATCGTCATAGAATTCCGGCACAGGCAAATTTTCATCGAACCAAACGATCAATTCGCGCAATTTTTCCTTTTCGTCCGCGCCGATTGCCGAAAAATCCCGCACGTAATCCGCCGCCCGAAAAACTCCGGTCTCTTCGCGCTTCGTTTCCCTGTTGTAATATTTAACGATAAACCGAATGAACATTTCGCATTTTCCCAATTCAAATTTATTTTTTTGCAAAACGCTTATCGTAAATTAACGCCCGCCACTTCGCTCGGTCAAATAAAGCGCGTGTTCACAGGACTTTTTCAAATAAACATTCGTTTTCGTTTCTGTTAAAATTTAGGTATAAGGCTTGCCGTAATTATAATCAGCTATGAATCGAGCAATAATTTTCATCGTGTTGAGTTTTCTTGTGGCTTTTGTTAATTGCTCTACAAATCCAAAACAGTTACCAATTACTTACTTAATACCAAAAAAATTTGAGGGAGCAGTAGTTATTTTTTATGACGAAAGAAATGGTATAAATCCCATTTTAACTGAAGAAGGATATATATTGACGATTCCAAGTGATGGCGCTTTAAAGATTAAAGGTGATAGAAAGCAATTTA
>SXVE01000514.1 GCA_005790265.1 Acidobacteriota bacterium
GAAGACACTTTTGTGCCGCAGACGCGTCCCGGTCATCGCGCGCTCGATGAATATGAGCTGATGGGACACTACGAACACTGGCGCGAAGATTTGGCGTTAGCACCGGCGCTCGGTCTGCAAGGTCTGCGTTGGGGCGTGCCGTGGTATAAAGTCGAACCGGAAGCAAACAAATTCGATTGGCGCTGGACGGACGAAGTAATTCCGTATCTGGTCGAAGAATTAAAGATCACGCCGATCATTGATTTGATGCATTACGGCTGTCCGCTGTGGCTCGAGCGCGAATTTGCCAACAAAGATTACCCGAAATACGTGGCGCGTTATGCCGCCGAGTTTGCTCGGCGATACAACAAATTAATTAGATGGTATACGCCGCTGAACGAGCCGATTATCAACGCGCTGATGTGCGGAATGCGCGGTCTCTGGGCGCCTTATTTGAAAGGCGACCGCGGCTACATCAAAGTTATGCTTCAGCTCGCGAAGGGAATCGTTCGCACGGTCGAAGCGATCAAAGAAATCAATCCGGATTCGGTAATGGTACACGTTGAAGCGACCGGTTTGACGCGCACGATTCGCGAAGATTTGGCGCCGCTCGCGCGCGAAGAACAGCATCGCGGCTATCTTTGCTACGATTTGATTTCCGGACGAATGACGCACGATCATCTGATTTTTCCGTGGCTGATTAGAAACGGCGCGTCGCCCGACGATTTGGCGGAATTGCGGCAGAACAAAATTTCGCTCGACGTTCTCGGTCTGAATTTTTATCCGCAATGGTCAACGAAACAGCTTTATCTCGACAATCGCGGGCGCATCGCTTTTCGCGAAACCGAACACGAAGGCGAAGGTTTTGCCGAACTGATCACCAATTATTACAATCGTTATCAAATTCCGATTATGATTACGGAAACGAGTGCGGTCGGAACCGATGATGTCCGGTCGCGGTGGCTGACTTCTTCTATTGCCACGATAAAAAATTTGCGCGAAAGCGGCATTCCGGTAATCGGCTACACTTGGTTTCCGCTGTTTACGATGATTGACTGGCGTTATCGTTTTTCCGACGAACCGCTGGAAAACTTTTATCTGGAACTCGGTTTATATAACTTAAATCGCGAGAAAAACGGCGAAAGATGGCTGGAAACGCCGCTGGTTGAACAAATGAGAAATCTCGTTAAAAATTCTCGGCAATCAGTCGGAGATTTGCGAATGACTGTGGCGGCAAATGAAAATCGGTATCAAATGATTGCCGAAAGATAAATTAGTAAGCTACACAGATTCAACAGTTTACAAAACAGAGTCGCCCGAAGCTGCTAATCGGCTTCGGGCGACTCTGTTTTTTGGCACGCAAATTTCCTCTAAGCGTCTAATTTAATAACAATCTTATTCAGATTAATATAAAAAGTATTAATTCAATACAAAATATTATCGTTTTTTGAAAAACATAACTCCCATAAATTATGTTGCAGGTTCAAATTGAGATTGAGTAAATCAAAGATATGAACGGAAAGATATTTCAAAGTTTTATGATGGGCGGTTTTGAGTGTTCGACTCACCGCAATCCGCGCGGAAAACGTCTCGATTTAATTAATTCAACAAACCACGACCAGCTTGCCGCTTCCGATTACTACCGATTAATGGAAATGGGAATGCAAACCGCGCGCGACGGCGTGCGCTGGCATTTAATCGAGCGCGAGCCGTACAAATACGATTTTTCCAGTCTCGAAAATCAGGTTCGAGCCGTGCGCGAAACGGGAATCGAAGTAATCTGGGATATTTTTCATTACGGTTTTCCGGACGACTTGGATATTTTCAGCGCGGCTTTTCCCGAACGTTTCGCTCGTTTCGCATTGGCGACAACGAAATATTTGGCAGATAATTTAGGCGAAAAATTATTTCTCTGTCCGGTCAATGAAATTTCTTTTTTCGCGTGGGCGGGCGGCGAAGTCGGCGTTTTTCATCCGCTTGCCGTCGGTCGCGGCGACGAATTGAAGCAGCAGCTGGTGAAAGCTGCGATTGCATCAACGCAAATTATCAAAAGCGAGTTTCCGGCAGTGCGATTCGTTGCCACCGACCCGGCAATTCACGTGATCGCGGGCGGCAGCCGCTCGCCGCATTTGCAGAGAGCCGCCGAAAAATATCGCCGCGCGCAATTTGAAGGTTTCGATATGCTGTGCGGACGACTCAAACCGGAACTCGGCGGCAAACCGGAATATCTCGACATCATCGGACTGAATTATTATTTTCATAATCAATGGCGCTATCCGAGCCGCCGGAAAATCGCGCTCGGTCATGCGGAATATCGTCCGTTCAGCGAAATTCTGCGCGAGTATCACGAGCGATACAAACGCCCGATTTTGATTGCCGAAACCGGCATCGAAGACGAGAAGCGTCCCGAATGGTTTCGCTACGTATGCGAACAAACCAGAATTGCGCAATCGAAAAACGTGCCGATTGCGGGAATTTGCCTTTACCCGATTGTTAATCATCCGGGCTGGGCGGACAATCGCCATTGTCACAACGGTCTCTGGGATTATGCGGACGATTGGGGCGAGCGGGAAATTTATCAGCCTTTAGCTGACGAAATAATGTTTCAGGAAAAACTGTTTGCCAACAAAGCGGAAATGACGGCGAGCGCTAAAAACTGAAAGACAGCGAGTGATTTGTAGATACTGTAAAAGATTAAAATGTGTAAACGGTGCAGTGCAGTGTCGCCGCGAAAAGATTATTTTTCCGCCAAACCGAGTTTTTGACTCGGCTTAAAAAACTTCTCTTTTTGCGCGGCGTTAGCTAACTTGTCGGATTCAGCCGTTGAATTTTTAATTTCGGTGATTTTCGCTTCAGGCAGAAATTGATTAAACAACAATCTGATTCGCGCTTGATCGTGTTCGGCGACGGCTTGCTGAAAACTTTCCAAAATTCGCATTACTTCGTCGTCTTCATACGTTGATATTTTGCCGATAAAGATTTTCGGATGCTTCGTTTTCAAAAGATTTTCGCCAGTGATTTCCAGTTCTTCAAACAGTTTTTCGCCGCTGCGCACGCCGGTAAATTCGATGTTAATGTCGTCGTATGGTTTTAAGCCGGAAAGACGAATCATATCTTCGGCTAAATCGAGAATTTTCACCGGCTTGCCCATATTGAGAATGAAAATTTCGCCGCCCGCGCCGAGCGCGCCCGCCTGCATCACGAGCTGCGAGGCTTCGGGAATCGTCATAAAATATCTGGTCATTTTCGGATCGGTAACGGTGATCGGCTCGCCTTTTTTGATCTGTTCGCGGAAAATCGGCACGACCGAACCGGCGGAACCGAGCACGTTGCCGAAGCGCACCGCCATATAATTCGTCGAATACGTGCGGTTTAGACTTTGCAGAACGATTTCCGCAATGCGTTTCGATGCGCCCATTATCGAAGTTGGATTAACGGCTTTATCGGTCGAAATGAGCACGAAATTTTCCGTCTGATACTCGCCCGCCAATTCGCCGATTAATTTCGTGGCGAAAATATTGTTTTTAACCGCTTCGGCGCAGTTTATTTCCATCAGCGGTACGTGTTTGTGCGCCGCCGCGTGAAAAATTACTTGCGGGCGATACATTTCAAAAATCTCGCGCATTCGCGATTCGTCGCCGATGTCGGCAAGCAGCGGCATAAATTTGACTTCCGCAAAATCTTTGACCAACTCGCGCTCGATTTGAAAAAGCAGAAACTCGGCTCTTTCCGCCAAGACAAGCAATTTCGGTTGATAATTTGCCACTTGCCGCACGATTTCCGCGCCGATTGAGCCGCCTGCGCCGGTCACCATCACTACTTTTCCGCTCAAGAAATCGTGCAGATTTTTATCGTCGAGCGCGACCGGTTCGCGTCCCAGCAAATCTTCAATCTGCACGTCGCGCAGACGACTGACCGAAACGCGCCCGTGCGCGATTTCATTGAGACTCGGAACGATCTGCGCTTTGACCGGAATGGCACGGCAAATGTCCAGAATCTGCCGAATTTCTTTGCCCTGCGCCTGATCAATCGCAATAACGACCTGCTCGACGTTTAATTCGTCAGAGAGCCGTGCCAAATCGCTGCTTGTTCCTAAAACTTTGACGCCGTTAACGCTGCCGCCTTTTTTGCGCCGGTCATCATCAATAAAACCTTTCACGTCGAGTTCGGCGTCGGCGCGTCCAACCATTTCTTTGGCGAGCGCCGCGCCGATTCTGCCGGCGCCGACGAGCAGCGTCGCTTTGCGCTTGACGCGGCGTTTCGAGCCGGTGAAACTGCGCTTTTCTCCGAATTCGTAAGCGAAACGGCGCAGAATTCGCAAACCTAAAAGTCCGCCGAAAGCCAGAGCCGCATCAATTAAAATCACCGAAATTGGAACTTGCCAGCGGTCGAAACGCGTGTAAGTCAGCAGAAATCTGACGGCGAGCAAAATAACGCCGGAAATCAGCGCGGCTTTGAGAAACGCTTTGATGTCTTCCAAACTGACGTAACGCCAGATGATCGAATAAGCGCCGACCAGAAAAAGCGACGAGAACTGCACGAGCACAACGAACGGAAGCTGATTGAGCGCCGCGTCAAAGTAAAAATCGCCGAGTTGAATGTTGAGCGTCGGCAAATAAGCGAGAAAAAAAGCTGCGCAAAGCACGAACACGTCGGCTAAAAATTGCGTCGGACGGCGCAGAAACCAAAATTTTTCCTCGATTTGATTGCTATTTTCCACTTTATCTAAAACTGTTTACTCGCGAAGTATAATTGGAATTTACTTGGCTGACAGAAAACTGTCAAACATCAAAAACCTTGCCGATGCTTATTTTACACGTTTATTGCGGACAACCGAACGAGGCAACGGTTGAATCAAAGCGCTTTGTAAGCTATTCTTGTTCCGGAAAATTCCACAAAGAGGTTTTTATTAAAATGAAGTTAAAGATATTATTTCTTTTCGTCCTCGCGTTTTCATTATCCATCGTCTCATTCGGTCAGCAAATGCCCGCCGACGTTCAACCGGAAAGCGTTTACTTAGTCGGACCCGGCGATGTCGTCGAAGGCAAAGTATTAGGTGAAGCGGATTTCAATTTCGTCGCGACAGTAGACCAAGACGGCAAAATTGAAGTGCCGTTTTTCGAGCAGCCGATTATGGCGAAATGTCGCTCCGAACGTGAACTTCGCGGCGATGTTACTAAACTTTTGTCGAAATATCTGCGCAGTCCGCTCGTTACTTTTCGCGTGATGGAAAGAAAAAGCCGTCCGCCGGTTGTGGTTTACGGCGAAGTCCGCACGCCGCAAAAAGTTGATTTAATGCGCAAATCAACTTTGCTCGAACTGATTTCAGTTTCCGGCGGCGAAACTGAAGATGCGGGCGGAATGATTCAAGTTTTCCGCACGCAGGCGCCGATGTGTTCGGACAATCTTGAAGACAACAATTGGACGGCGGTCAACGGCACTGAAGTTCCTTCGCGAATTTACAGCTTGAGCAGTTTGAAAAAAGGAATGGACGAAGCGAACCCGATTATTTATCCGGGCGATGTCATCGTCGTTCAAAAAGCCTCGCCGATCTATATCACCGGCGAAGTTCGCCAGCCGACCGGATTGCTTTTGAAAGGCGAAGGTTTATCGCTTTTCCAAGCAGTTAATATGGTTGGTGGTCCGAACAGAGACGCTAAGACAAAAGACGTTAAAATTTATCGCTTAAAGGCGAATTCAAAAGACCGAGAAATTATCTCAGCCAACTATGACTTGATTCAAAAAGGCAATCAAAAAGACATAATGCTTGAACCATACGACATTGTCGAAGTGGATAAAGCGAAGAAAAGTGTGGCGCAAACTATTTTGGAAATTGCTATTGGCGCAGGTCGTGGCGGAGTTACTGCGGTAACACAAGGATTAGGAACGAGAATTCTTTACTAATCAACCAAAGCAGAAACCAAATTTAGAAAACCGTGAACAAAAAGTTTTTCGCTCACGGTTTTTCTTTTTCCGCGTCCGCATAGATTTTATCAATCACGTTTTTGTATTTTTCATCAACGACGCGGCGTTTTACCTTTAAGGTTGGCGTCAGTTCGCCGCTTTCGACGGTTAATTCTTTTTCGATGAGCGCGATTTTTTTTACTTTTTCGTATTGCGATAACTTTTCGGTCAGTTTCGCGGTTTCTCTTTCGAGCAAGGTGACAATGCGCGCGTCGCCGCAAAATTCGGTCGGTGTTTTTAGGTTTAAGTTTTTAATTTTCGCGTAATTGGCGAGCTGTTCAAAATTCGGCACGATCAGCGCGGCGGGGAATTTTCGTTCGTTGCCGACGAGCACGACTTGATTAACGAAACGCGAAGTTTTGATCGCCTGTTCAATCGGCGAAGGCGCGATGTATTTGCCGCCCGAAGTTTTGAAAAGCTCTTTTTTGCGGTCGGTAATCAGTAAAAATCCGTGTTCGTCAAGGCGTCCGATGTCGCCGGTCTTAAACCATCGGTCGGTTGTGAAAGCCTCGGCGGTCGCTTTTTCCTTGTTGAAATAGCCGAGCATTACGTTCGGTCCCGAAACTTCGATTTCGCCGTCTTCGGCAAGGCGAATTTCCACGTTGCGAATCGGTTTGCCGACCGTTCCGAGCCGGTAATCAATCGGGCTGTTCGTCGTAATCACCGGCGACGTTTCCGTTAAACCGTAACCCTGCATAATCGAAACGCCCGCGCCGTTAAAAATCAAATAAATATCGTCAGACAAAGCCGCGCCGCCGGTAATGCAAAAGCGCAGTCGCCCGCCGAAAAACTGTCGAAATTTGGAAAAAACAATTTTGTCGGCAATCGTGTGTTTCGCGCCGAGAAAAAACGAAATTCGTTCTCTTCGTTCGCGTTTTAAGGCATAATTTCTGCCGACTTCGATAGCGAGGTCGAAAATTTTTTCTTTCAAACTGCTCGATTGCGCCGCCTGCAATTTGGCTTTAGCGTAAACTTTTTCAAAAATTCGCGGCACGCCGACGAAAATCGTCGGGCGCACTTCCTGCAAATTTTCCGGCACGCGCTCGATTGATTCGGCGTAATGAACGCACATTCCGTTAAAAATATAAAGATACATCGCGCCGCGCTCGAAGATGTGCGAAAGCGGCAGAACCGACAGCGGAACGTCGCGCCGGTCGAAATTGAATTTTTCGCCCGTATCAATCACGTTTGAAATAATATTCGCGTGCGAAAGCATCACGCCTTTCGGTTCGCCGGTCGTTCCCGACGTATAAATCAGCGTGGCGACATCGTGCGGCTCGACAGCATTTCGCAGATTTTTCGCCAGCTGCGGATTTTCGTTTTTTAAATTTTCACCGGCTTTTTCGAGTTCGGCAAGGGAAATTAAACGTTCGTTTTCGTCGCTTTCGCCTTCAAACAAAACGACTTTTTCCAAATTCGGACAGCTTTTGAGATTTTCGCGGACACGGTCGAAATATTCGCGATTTTGCACGAACAAAACGCGCGCTCCCGAATCTTTGATAATGTATTCGACCGCGTTGGCGGCGAGCGTCGTATAAATCGGCACGTCAACGATTCCGGCAAATTGACAGCCCGCGTCGGCGAGCGTCCATTCGGGCGAATTCGCCGCGAGAATCGCCGCTTTTTCGTTTTTGCGCAATCCGTGCGAATAAAGTCCGAGCGCGATGTTTTCGATGCGCGTCAGCATTTCGGCGGTTGAAATGCGCTGCCACGAACCGTTTTTTTTATAGTTGAGCGCGTCGTCGCTCTGGTGTTTTTCAAACGCCTGCAAAAAAAGATCAGCCAGCGTGCGCGGTTCGTTCGGAAAAAGCGCAACGCGCGCCTTTGCCTGAGAATGACGAACGACGGATTGCGAATTTTCCTTGTTTACCTGACTCGTCATAATTTTGTTCCGTCGAAAAAAACTTTGAGAACTTCATCCGCCATCGGCGCGAGCGGATAAGGTTTTTTTGATAAAATCCAGTTAGTCACCATTTCATCGAGCGCGCCGTAGAGAATTTTGGCGCAGACAATCGGCTTTACATCCTTGCGGAAAAAACCGTTCTGCTGACCGTCGGCAAAAGTCTGGCGAATAATATCGAGATATTCGGCAAATCCGCCGCCGGAAAATTCCTCCATAAATTTCGTCGAGCCGCGCAGTTCGACCTGAAAAACAATCGCCAAATCGCGGTCGGAGCTGAGCTTTTCCAAATGAAGCCGCGCGATTTTTTGAAGTTTTTCATCCGGTTCGACGATGTCGGCGATTTCTCGTTTTCCTTCAAAAATAAATTCTTCCATCGCGCGGTCAAAAACCGAATGCAGAATTTCATCTTTGCTTTTGAAATAAAGATAAACCGTTCCGTCGGCGATGCCGGCTTCTTTGGCGATGTCGGCGACTTTGGAGTTGAAAAAACCTTTGCGCGCGAAAACCTTGACGGCGGCGCGCAAAATCGCTTCGCGTTTGTCAACGACGGCAACCCGAACTGAAACGTTTGAACGAAGTGTTTTGGACATAACTCAAGAAGAAACGATTGTAAGTTTCAAAAACAGCGTAAAAACATAGCGGAAACATAATGAAAAGCCGCATTTTTCGCCGTGATTTGAAACTTAGATTCCGGTGAATGAATAATCATTCATTGTCATCATAGGCTATATCAAAACGGAAAATAAAAGCAACCGAAATTTAGCGCGGAATCTGTAATTTATTCGCTGCGGCAATAAAAAAGGATTTGCAAAATTTAATTCTGCAAATCCTTTTTCAGATGATAGTGGCGGAGAGAACAGGACTCGAACCTGCAAGCCCGTAAGGGCGGTAGTTTTCAAGACTACTGCATTACCAATTATGCTATCTCTCCGTAATCTTTACGGAAACAAAAAATATAGCGCAAAACAGTTGCGAATACAAACTTCGCGCGAATGTTCCGCAAAATCGCGGGCAATTGTTGCGGCGTCTTTGTCTCAGAACTCCGCAAATTTCGGGAATCAAAATACCTATTCGGCTTTCGTTTGTTTGCTGTGCAGCAGACGATTTATTTCCGAATCGAGCTGTGCGGTTTTGCTGAAACCACTGGCTTTCATTTCGATTTCACCTTTTTGATTAATCAAAAAATGCGCCGGAAACGCCATTTCGATATATCCGCTGTTTCCGCCGTTGTTTTTCGCGCCGTATTTGAGCACGACATCAAAAGTGTTCGGCAGAATTTTAAAATCGAACTGAGTTTTTTTGAGATAATTTGCCACTTTTGCCTGATTTTCCATTGTCAGCGCGAGAAAAACGACGTTTTCGCCCTGGTAATTTTTCGCCATGCGGTTGAGCTTCGGAATTGATTCGTGACAGATACCGCAGCGCGTTGACCAGAACGTTAAAACGACGATTTTTCCTTTGAGCGCGTCGAGTTCGACGGTTTCGCCGCTCATCGAAACGGCACGGAAATTCTGCGCGCGGGCTTTACCGTTTTGTCCGAAAACAAAAGCCGAAACTGCGAAAATGAAAACAAAGCAAAGTAATAATCGAAAGATTTTCATAATAAATTTAACTGTCAAAAGAAGATAAAACGCGTCTGCGAAAAGCTAACGTTTGGTAAAAAAGAGATCGAACAAACCGTTATCGCCGAAAGCGTAAAAAGCCAAGTTTTCGCTTTCGTTTGTGCTAAAATATTAAGTTATGTTGCTTGAATCGCTCGACGCGCAAAACTTCCGAAATTTGAACGGAAAATTGATTTGCGGAGAAAGTCTGAATATCATTTTCGGCGAAAATGGACAGGGAAAAACCAATTGGCTCGAAGCGATTTATCTGCTCGCGACGACCAAATCATTTAAAACTGCCAGACTTCAAGAAGCGATTCGATTCGGCGAAGAACTCGCCATCGTTCGGGGAACTATCAAACAGAGTGCCGAAATTCACCGCAATTTGCAAGTCGCTCTGCAGGGAAATACGAAGATTTTGTCGCTCAATAATAAGAAGGAAACGATAACTCGTTTCCTTGGCGAACTTCACACGATAATTTTTAATTCGGACGAACTCGAAATCGTGCGCGGCACGCCGGAAGCGCGCCGCAAATTTCTCGACGGCGGGATCGTTTCCATTTATCCGCCGTTTGTTCAAACGCTCGCCGATTACAACCGCGTCGTGCGGCAAAAAAACTCGCTGCTGCAATCGGCGCAGGATTCGGGCTTTTCGCTTGAGAAAACCGCCGAACTGCTCGAACCGTGGAATGAACAACTGATTCAGCTCGCCGCGCGCATTCACAAAGCCAGAATCCGCTACGTCGAACGATTAAACGAAGCGCTCGAAAAAAAACTGTTCGGCAGAGAAGAAGTCTCGATTCGCTATGCCTCGTCGCTTGAAGGCAAAGGCGATCTGTCCGATTACGCCGCGCTCCTTGCTGAACGATTGAATTTACGCGTGCAAGCCGAACTCGCCGCCGGATATTCGTTAATCGGAACGCACCGCGACGATCTCGACATTCTTTTTGACGGACACGATTTGCGCAAATACGGCTCATCCGGTCAACAGCGCAGCGCGCTTCTGATTTTGCAGCTCGCCACTTTATCGGTTTATCATCAGCAAAATCAGGAATATCCGCTGTTTCTGCTCGACGATATTGACGCCGAACTGGATTACAAACGCATCGGTCAACTTTTAGAATTTTTGCAGGATAAAACGCAAACTTTCGTCACGACATCGAAAGAAAGTTTCGTCGAAAAATTCGGCGCCAATGCCGCGATTTTCAACATTGAAAACGGCGCGGCGCAAACGCTTTGACAACCGGATTTTATTTCGGTTTCATGCGGTTTTCCCAACTGTCTAAACACGAGAAAAAATGTTACAATAAAGGATAATTTAAACCCCTAAATTCGATACAGAGGAATAACACATTGGCTAAAGCAAAAACAGATTACGGTGCGGATTCAATCACAGTTTTGGAAGGACGCGACGCGGTGCGTAAGCGTCCGGCGATGTATATCGGTTCGACGAGCGAAATCGGGCTTCATCACCTCGTTTACGAAGTGGTTGATAATTCGGTTGATGAGGCTCTCGCCGGTTACTGCGATACGATTGAAGTTACCATTCACATTGATAATTCCATCACGGTCGTGGACAACGGACGCGGCATTCCGACCGATATTCACACGCAGGAAGGACGTTCGGCGGCGGAAGTCGTTTTGACGGTTCTGCACGCGGGCGGAAAATTCGACTCGAACTCTTACAAAGTTTCCGGCGGTCTGC
>SXVE01000515.1 GCA_005790265.1 Acidobacteriota bacterium
CTACCGCGCAGGCGAGTCGCGCGCAGGACGTTTCCGCATCGAAAGCCGAAAACGTTTTGGCGCCAACGGCGATTTTCACCGTGACGACGACGAGCGACTCCGGCGCGGGTTCGCTGCGGCAGGCGATCACGAGCGCGAACGCGAGCGCGGGTGCGGACGAAATTCGTTTTAATATCGCGCCGGACGACGGAACGGTGAAAACGATCAGTTTGACTTCGGCGCTGCCCGCAATCACCGAAGCCGTGACGATTGACGGTTACACGCAGCCGCAGTCGGCGGCGAACACGCTCGCTACGGGTTCAAATGCCGTCATTTTAATCGAACTCGTCGGCGGCGGAACGACGGGCAACAACGCTTACACCGGAATCACCGTCAATTCGGGCAATTCGACTGTGCGCGGACTCGCGCTGCGCAATTTCAGCTCGGCGATTCTGCTGCAAAACGGCGGCAGCAATCGCATCGAAGGCATTCGATCAGGAACGAACGCGGCGGGAACGAGCGCCGCGCCGAATTTTTACGGCATCAACATCACCGGCAGCGCCAATAATCAAATCGGCGGCGTTTTGCCAGCACAGCGCAATCTTTTCGCGGCAAACAGCGGCAACGGTATTCGCATTTTCTTAGGTTCGACCGGCAACATCGTTGAAAACAATTACGTCGGCACGAATGCTAATGGAACCGCCGCGCTCGGCAACGGCTCGAACTTCTTTCTGAACGCGGGCATCGAGGTTTTCGGCGCGAATCACCGGATCGGCGGCACAGCGGCGGGCGCGGGCAATTTGATTTCCGGCAACGATAACTACGGCATCTTTCTGCGCGGCGCATCGAACGCGACGATTCAGGGCAATCGCATCGGCACGAACGCGAGCGGCACAGCGGCGGTGCCGAACGTTGACGGCATCGAAATCGGCGAGGGCGCGAATAACAATCTGATCGGCGGCACGACGGCGAACGCCGCCAACGTGATTTCCGGCAACTCGCGCGACGGCATCGCCGTTTATGTGTTCGAGAACGGCGAAGCCAGAATGAAAATTCAGGGCAATCTGATCGGCGTCGCGGCTGACGCGGTGACGGCGCTCGGCAACGGCTCGAACGGCGTTCGCGGGCGTTTCGTCGCCACGACAATCGGCGCGGAAACGTCCGGCGCGGCGGGCGGCAATATTATCGCGAACAACGGCGCGGCGGGCGTCGCCGTTGTGACCGACGCGTTTAATCCGACGATTTATTCGGGCGCGCGTGTTTTATCCAACCGGATTTATAACAATCGCGGCATCGGCATTGATTTATCGCCCGGTGAAAATCCGAACGGTTCAACGCCGAACGACATCGGCGACACGGATCAGGGCGGCAACAATCTGCAAAACTTCCCGCTCATCGCGTCCGCCAGCACCAATTCCGCGACGCGCATCACCGGCAGTTTGAGTTCCGCCGCCAATCGCCAGTATCTCGTCGAATTTTTCGCGACGGCAAGCGGCTCGCTTGCCGAAGCCGAAGGACAAACATTGCTCGGCTCGCGCACTTACACGACGAACGGCAGCGGAACCGTTTTGTTTGACGAAACATTTCCGGTCAATACCGCCGGACAATTCATCACGGCGACGGCGACCGATCTGACGACGTTCGACACGTCGGAATTTACCGGCACCGCGCTTGCGCCGACCGCCGCCGCCGCGACGATCAGCGGCAGAGTTATAACTGCGAGCGGCAGAGGCATCGCCAATGCGCGCGTTGTTTTGACTGACGGCGCGAACTTGACGCGAATGACTTCAACCAACGCGTTCGGTTATTACAGATTCGCTGACGTTGACGCCGGACAAACTTATCTCGTTGCGGTGCAGGCGAAACGCTTTTCGTTCGCCGAACCGACCAGAGTTTTTTCCGCGCTCGAAAACTTGTCGGACATTAATTTCATCGCCTTGCCTTGATCCTCACGATCAGGTCGCGCGTTCGTCGTCGGTTAATTGCGCGCGTCCGTGCCGAACAATTTTCGCAGTGATGCGGTAAATTGTTCGGCTTTTTGTTTTGCGGTAAAATAACGGGCGAGTCGCCACGGTTTCGGTTGCGGCTCGCCCGTTTTGCGATTGAAAAAACAATGACATTAAACGAATCGAACCGACCCGCGTGGTCAATCGAAAATTTTCTTGAGTTAAAAAGCAATGCTTTACACATCGGCGGCGCGTCCGCCGTCGAGTTAGCCGAACGATACGGCACGCCGCTGTTTGTGTTTAGCGAACAGCGCATTTTCGACAATATCCGGCGTTTGCAGAAAGCCGGAGAAGTGATCGGATGCCCGCTCAAAGTGTGTTACGCGGCGAAAGCCAATTCGCTGATGGCGATACTTCAAACAGTGAAAGCGGCGGGCGCGGATTTGGAAGTCAATTCCGGCGGCGAATTGTGGAAAGCGCTCGAAGTCGGCTTTGCGCCCGAACAAATCATCTTTAACGGCACGAGCAAAGAAGTTTGGGAAATCGAAGATGCCGTTAACGCCGGAATTTACGCGTTACAGGCTGATTCTTTGTACGAATTATCTCTGATCGAAGACGTTGCGCGGCGATTAAATAAAACGGCGAATGTTAGTTTGCGCCTCGTTCCCGAAATCGAATCGAAAACGCATTCGGGTTTGCAGACTGCGCTGCTGACTTCCAAGTTCGGAATGATGCCGGACGAGGCTTTATCGGCGTTTCATATTTACAAAGATTCAAAATCCCTCAATTTGTGCGGCGTTCATCTGCACATCGGCTCGCA
>SXVE01000516.1 GCA_005790265.1 Acidobacteriota bacterium
CTTGGAAAACCGTGCATCAGCACGCGCGTCAATGCGATTCCCGAAGCCATCGAAAGCGGCGCGAACGGGATTTTGATCGCCGCCAACGATTCGTCGCAGCTTGTCGAAGCGATCGTTCGTTTGGCGGAAGATAAAAAGATGCGCGACGAATTCGGGAGCCGAGCGCAGCAGAAAGCCTTCACCGATTTCGATGAAGAAAAATCGGCGGCGATTACGCTCGAAAGTTACGAGAAATTAGCGAAATTACAGTAATGAAACCGATCAGCCATTCACGAAACAGTTTGTACAGTCTTCTGGCTTGGCTTCTGCCGCTCGGTTTAACGTTTTTCGCCACGCCTTTTATCGTGCGGCGTTTAGGAAATGCAGAATACGGTTTGTATGCGCTCGTCAGCGGTTTCGTCGCTTATTCATTTACTTTCGGCGTCGGGCGCGCCGTTGCCAAATATGTCGCCGAGTATGATTCGACTGACGAAAAAGAAAAAATATCGCAGGTCATCGCGTCCACCTTTTATTTGTGCGCGGCAATCGGCACAATCGGCGTTATTGTAATTTGTCTGGCGGCGCACTGGCTCGTGGTAAACGCGCTGCAAGTCGCGCCGGAACGACAGGCGGACGTTATTTTCGCATTTTATTTGTCAACGATCTGCATCTGGTTTTTAATGGTCGGGCAGGTTTACAGCTCGGTTTTGCAGGCAATTCACCGTTTTGATATTTACTCACTGATCACTTTTGCGAGCAATGCGCTGCTCGTCGCCGGAAATATCCTGATCGTTTGGCTCGGTTACGGTTTCGTCGCGCTAATTGCCTGGAACGCTGTTTTGATCGCGGCAACCACGATATTTTATTATATTTACTCAAAAAAACTTCTGCCCGACATCACGTTTAGGTTTAACTTTGACCGCGCAACATTCTGGATGTGCGCCGGTTACGGTTTGAACGTCACGGCTTACCAGATTTTCGGAAACATTCTGCTGCAGTTTGAAAGAGCTTGGATAACAAGAGTTTTAGGCGAAGATAATCTGACGCACTACGTTGTGCCGATGAATATCGCGATTTACATCCACGCGTTTATTTGGAGCGTAACGCTGAACATACTGCCGCTGACGAGCAATCTTTTCGCGCTTGGAGAAAAAGAAAAATTAAAAGAAATTTACCGCCGCGCGACCAAAATAGTTTTCGCCATCATCGTCTTTTTCTGCGTCGGTCAGGCGATCAGCGCCGAGAGTTTATTAACAAATTGGTTTGACGCCGAGTTTGCGAAATTGTCGGCGACTGTATTCGTTTGGCAGCTGATAACTTTCGGTTTGATCGCGGCAACGATAATTTCGTGGCTGTTTATCGAAGGTTTCGGCGCGCCGATCTATAATGTGGTCAACGTTTTCTGCTGGATGAGTCTGGGAATTACGGGAATGATCGTGCTGACCGAAAGCTACGGCATCGAAGGCGCGGCGGTCGGTCGTCTGCTCGGTTTAATTACGGTTCCGGCAATTATTTTACTGATCGAAAAAAAGATTTTCGGCGAAATTTTTTGGAGATTTTGGCTGAAAATCTTGTTGATTTCCGGTTCAGCAGCGGCGCTCGCCGGTACCGCAGAATATTTTGCGCTGAGAAATTTGAGCGTCAGCTGGATCAATCTCTTTACTGCGGGCGTAATTTTTGCAATCGTTTACGGAATGACTTTAATGTTCGCCGGATACTTTAACCGCGAAGAAAAAGATTGGCTAGCAAATTTTGTAAAAAATAAGATCAATCGAGCTTAGTGGTTCGTTAGCTTAATTTAGCCGGACTAAGTTGACGAATTAGTATAGCCGGTAGTTGCTATGAGCGATGATGAAAAAATATTAATAACGGGCGGCAGCGGTTTCATCGGGCGCAGTTTTCTCCGAATTTTGGCGCATAACAGAAAGAAAGCATTTGTTTTTACGCGAAGTATCAAATCCTTGAAATCGCCGGAGATAAATAGAGGATTGATCGAGTCGTTCGAGATTGATTTGTGCGATCAGGTAAAAGTTGAAAAATGGTTGACAACGCACCGACCGGACAAAATCGTTCATCTCGCCGGTGCAACACAGCACAAAGATGCGAGCGGTCAAACTTGCAATGAGCTGAACTGGAAAGCGACGAAAGGATTTTTTGAAGTTCTCGCGCGAATTGACGTTAAAAAAGTAATTACAATCGGAACCGCCGATGAATACGGCAATCAGAATACGCCGCAGAATGAACAAATGCCGCTTCAACCGCAAACCGCGTACGCCGAATCAAAAGCGCGCGCCAACGAATTCGCGCTGGAACTGCATCGAACGTGCAAGTTTCAGGCGGTGATTTTGCGAATTTTCACCGCCTACGGAGCCGGACAGCCGCCGCAGATGTTTCTCAGCCGATTGATTCGGAGCGCGCTTGGCGGAAAAGAATTTAACATGACCGATGGGCGACAAAAACGGGATTATATCTATGTTGACGACGCCGCCCGAGCGATTTACGCTGCGTTGCTCGAGGAAAATATCGCCGGAAAATCGTTCAATGTTGGAACCGGGCAAGCATATTCTCTGCGTGATGTTGCCGAAAAAACCTGGAAAATGTGCGGCGCGGAGAGAAAACTCTTAAAAATCGGCGCGCGCCCGAAACCGCTCGGAGAAAGTTTTGACACGCAAGCCGATATTTCTGCGGCAATCAGAGAACTCGGTTGGACGCCGCAAACCTCGCTCGATGAAGGTTTGCGATTGACCGTCGAGCAAGCAAAATTGAGCGAGAGTTGATGAAAAAAATGTATCTGGTTGATTTTGACCGGCGAACAGAACGATCAGTTGCGAAATTGATTCTACCGAAAAATACTTGCGGTTCAATGGTAATTCAAAACACTTTTGAGAAAAAAGTCGGCAATTGATACAATTTTTGTTTCGATTAACGAAGAGTATTAAGGCGAATCCCGAAAAATTAAAGTAATTGCTTTTTGCGTTTTCAGATAATCGTTGATGAGGTCAGATTACAAAGCGATTCGGAAAAAGTTTTCAGAAGCGAAAACGCTTGATAGAAAATCCAATGAAAAATAATATTGAAATGGTGCAGCGAATTGATTTTATCAAAGCGGCTTGCGCGGGGAAAAAAGTTTTGCATCTCGGCTGCACAAATTACCCGTACACCGAAGTCGCGATTGCGGAAAATGTTCATTTGCATCTGCAGCTCGAAAAAATCGCCGGCGAGCTGTACGGCTTTGATTTCGATCAGGCGGGAATTGATATTCTGGAGAAACACGGCGTCAAAAATCTGTATCGCGCCGATCTGGAAAAACTGGATGAAGTGGCGCTCGACAAAACTTTCGATGTGATCGTCGCGGGCGAAATGATCGAACATCTCAACAATCCGGGACTTTTTTTGCAGGGAATCAAGCGGTTTATGAATCCGCAGACGCGTTTAATCATCACGACGATCAACGCGTATTCGGGAATGCGTTACTGGCAGTATTTTCTGCGCGGACGCGGCGGCGCGATGGAACCGGTGCATCCCGATCACGTCGCTTATTACTCGTATTCGACGTTGAAGCTGGTTGTTGAACGACAGGATTTCAAGGTCAAGGATTTTCTTTTTTACGATATTCCGAGCGACCAACGAAAATTTCTGGCGTGGCATTATTTATTCGTCAACGATATGTCGGTCAAATTTTCCAAACAAACGGCGGACGGCGTCATCGCGGTTTGCAGTCTGCAATAAAAAAATACAAGAGTAATAAAAAACAAAACGCGTCTGATAAGCAATGAAAGAGCTGCGGCTTCAAAATAAACCGGTGAAAAAAAAAGAGTACGGCATCAATTTGATTCCGATTCTTTTCGTGTGGCTGGCGGTCATCGTCCTGACTTTTGTTTTTCTGATTATCAACGATGACGGAGCCGATTCGACCAGTCAGACGTATCTTTTGCCGTGGGTTTTTCTCACCGGTGCCGTCATCGCCGCGCCGAGCGTTTACCTTTGGGTGAAAAACGAATTCTCGCTGATTAATCCGCTGGTGTTCGCGGCGTGGAGTTATTTCTTCCCGGCGTTTTTTCTGGGCGGTTTGATTTTCACGTTTCGTTTGTCCGATCCGTTTTACCTTAATTTTATTCAGGACACGCGAACGGATATGCCGCTGACGTTCATTATTATTATGCTCGGCTACGCCGGTTTGAGCGTCGGATTTTTGCTGCCTTGGGCGAGAAAAATCGGCGTAAAAATCGGGGATTTTTTGCCGGAACGCAAGTGGAAAACGGAAAATATGTTTTTTCCGGGGTTCGTGCTGCTCGCGCTCGGTTTATTTAACACGATTATCGGCTACATCGCGGGCGTGATCGGTTATCAGCGGCTCGACGAAATCGGTCAGTATGACGGGCTTTTATTTTTGCTCACGCTGATTTGGAGCGAAGCGAGTTTGATGTTGTGGGTCGTGATTTTTCGCCGCAAAAAGCTGGATTTCTGGACGGCGATTACCGTTTTGTTTTTGTTTGCGACCGCATTTTCCAGAGTTTTATACGGCGGCAACCGCGCCGGATTTTTGTTGATATTTTTGTCAATCGCTTTTGCTTACCTGCTCGCCGGAAATACAATCAATCTGAAAAAAGCAGTGATCGGCGGCGTTTTAATGGTCGCCTGCATTTTTGTCGGAATGATTTACGGAACGACTTTTCGTAATGTTAAAGGAACCGAACAGCAGCAGGATATGACGCAGTACACCGAAAATATTCTGGCGACAGTGGAAACGATTTCCGAAAAAGACAATATGCAGGTATTGGAAAGCGGGTTTGCCAGTCTTTTGGAAAGAATCGAAGCGGTCAGTTCGGTGGCGGTGGTCGTTTCAAATTACGAAAAACTCGCTCCGTATGAAGAAGGTTACGGGCTGGACAATAATATTTGGAAAGACACGGCGACGTTTTTTATTCCGCGCGTCGTCTGGCAAGACAAACCGGTAGCGTCGGAACCGCGCAAATACGGCGATTTATATTTCAATTACGGCGAAAATTCGTTTACGATCACGCCGATGGGCGATTTGCTGCGCAATTTCGGAATTGTCGGCGTGCCGCTCGGAATGTTTTTGCTCGGATTTTTGCTGCGCATAATTTACGCGGCTCTGATTGAAAAACGTGAGTTTTCCTATTGGCGCGCGACGTTGTTTTTTATGCTGATCACCGCCGTTTCGTATGAAAGTTTTTACGGCTCGATTCTGCCGTATCTGGCGAAAGTCGCATTCATTTCAATCGTCGGGCTGATCACCGTCCATTTTTTAATCAGAAAAGAAAAAACAAGTAACTATTAATGAGCAAGATCAAAGAAAAGTGGGAATATTACGGCAAAAACGATCCGTATTTTGCGGTCGTCACGATTGATAAATTTCGCAAAGGCAAACTCGATGAAGTTCACAAACAGGAATTTTTTCAAACCGGCGAAGAACATATCGGCAAGATTTGGGACGATATAACCGCCAATTTCACGACGAATTTTCATCCGCAAACGGCGCTCGACTTCGGCTGCGGAGTCGGTCGGTTAGTCGTCCCGCTGTCCTCGCGCTGCGATAAAGTTTTGGGCGTAGATATTTCCGAAGAAATGCTGCGCGAAGCGCGCCTGAACAGCGAACAGAAACAAATCAACAATACGGAATACCGGCAAACCGATCTTTTTCTGAGCGATGCCCGAACGGAATTCGATTTCGTGCACTCGTTTATTGTGTTTCAGCATATTAATCCGGAAATCGGAATCGGCATCGTTAAAAATATCGTCGGAAAATTAAAGGATGGCGGAATCGGCGCGCTGCATTTTACGTATGAGAACAAAACCTCGAAATTTCAGGCGGCGAAGTTCAGAATATACCGCGATTTTCCGGCGGTTTACAAAGCAAAAGGCGCAATTTTCGGCGGGGCGCGTGAGCCGCTGATTCCGATGTACGTATATGATCTGAATGAAATATTCTCAATTTTGCAGGAAAACAAATGCCATAAAACCGTCGTCAGATTTAGCGATCACGGTTACAAAGGCGTTTTGATTATTTTTCAAAAAGACAAAAATCAGGCGCTCGAATATTAAAAAATTGAATTTTTCGGAAAGATTCTTCGATCAAAAAGAATTGAAAAAACAGTCAAAGATTTTTTCCGGCAAACGTATGGACAAAACGGTTTTTACAAACGGGTGCTTCGATTTGATTCATCCAGGACACATTGATTTACTCGAACGCGCCCGAAAAATGGGAACGAAACTAATCGTCGGAATCAACAGCGATCATTCGGTCAGACAAATAAAAGGCGCTGAACGACCGGTGATTAATCAGGACGACCGGAAAAAAATTCTGCTTGGTTTAAGAGCGGTTGATGAAGTCGTCATTTTTGATGAATTGACGCCGGAAAAATTGATTGAGGAAATCAAGCCGGACGTATTAATCAAAGGCGGCGATTGGCAGATTTCAGAGATTATCGGCGCGGATTTTGTGCTCGAGAACGGCGGCGAAGTTTACTCGCTTCCGCTGATCGAAGGCTATTCGACGAGCGGGATTGTCGAAAAAATACAGGAAAAACGAGAAACGCAGCGGCGCGACACACTAAACATATCTAAAAAAAGCGTGACCGAAGCATCGCTTGAGCAGCATTTATCGGTGTTTGAAAATATTCTCGGCGCGCAGCTCGATGCAATTAACAGTTGCGCACGGATTATTGTCGAGACGTTGGAAAGCGGAAAGAAAATATTATTGTGCGGAAACGGCGGAAGCGCGGCTGACGCGCAGCATATCGCCGCCGAATTTGTCGGACGGTATGAAACCGAGCGCCGCGCGTTTCCGGCAATCGCTTTGACAACCGACACGTCGGCATTAACGGCGCTTGCCAATGATTATGATTTTGAGCGGATATTTTCCAGACAGGTTGAAGCCTTGGCGAGCGAAGGCGACTGCCTGATCGCGCTCAGTACGAGCGGAAACTCACCGAATGTGCTTGCCGCCGTTATGACCGCGCGAAATCGCGGATGCCGAATAATCGGATTAACCGGAGAAAAAGGGAAAAAATTAGCCTCTCTCAGCGACGCCTGCATCGCGGTTCCATCGGAAAGAACGGCGCGCATTCAGGAAGGACACATCACCATCGCGCATATTTGGTGCGAAATCGTTGACCGACACTTCAGCGCTTAGAAAACAAAAATATAAAAACTCGATGGACGAATTAAAAAACAGATCGGAAATTAAAGTTCTGGTAGTCGGTGATGTGATGATTGATCGTTATTGGTGGGGAAAAGTGAGTCGCATCTCACCCGAAGCGCCCGTTCCGGTCGTGCAGTTAGAGAAAAAAAGCATCGCCGCCGGAGGCGCCGCAAACGTGGCGGCGAATATCAAAGGTTTGGGCGCAGAACCAATTCTAATCGGCATTATCGGCACAGATGAAGAAGCACAGCAATTAAGAGATTCATTAAAGGAAATAAAAGTTTCGGCGGATTATTTGATTGAATTAATTAACCGCCCAACAACGGTTAAAACACGAATTATCGCGCACAGTCAACAAGTCGTAAGACTTGATCAGGAAGACAAATCCAGTTTGTCAAGTGACGATGAGTCAGTAGTTTGGGAAAAAATACTTCAAGTTATAGATCAAGTAGAAATCATCGTCGTTTCCGATTATGCCAAAGGACTTCTCACCGATAAAATACTAAAAAATCTGCTCGAAACTGCAAAAGAAAAAAGTATACCGGTGCTGGTTGATCCGAAAGGAATCGCTTATGAAAAATATACCGGTGCGACTTTGCTTACTCCCAATCAGAGAGAAGCAGCCGAAGCCTGCAATCTGTCGCTAGAAGCTATAAATATGGTCGAAGATGCGGGTCGTAAATTGTTGAATGATTTACAAGTTAAGGGCGTATTGGTTACTGAAGGTGAAAATGGAATGACTTTGTTTCAATCGGATTCCGAGTCAATTCATTTTGATGCTCTGGCGCGAAATGTTTATGACGTAACCGGCGCAGGCGACACGGTGATCGCGACATTAGCGGTTGCTCTCGGCAGCGGGGCGACGCTTGAGACGGCGGCAAAAATGGCGAATGTTGCTGCAGGGATAGTGGTTGAAAAGGTGGGAACAACACCGATAACTTTTGAAGAACTAAAAAATGGGCTTGGTTAAATTATCTTGGTAATATCTTTCTTAATGCTAAAGATAAACCTATTGTTTGTAGCAATTAAAAGCGTTTCAGTAAGTAATTTAAGTTAAAGTTGTAAGTGTAAAGGAATTGTGATTGGCAAAATACTTTTAATGTCTGTTTAAGATTCTTGATTATGCTCGATAAATATATGTAAACACTGTAATTAATGGCTTTAGAATACTATTTAACGATATTCAGCAAAAACATTACACTAATTTTGGCTAATAGATCGTAATTGTTGTAAATAGGTTGTTTGCCTTTTGTACGAAATACATTAAATGTCGGCAAACAGACATGTGAGCCAAATCTTTAAGTTCAAACAGAATAGGATATGAAAGTTTTAATAATCGGCGGCAGCGGGATGCTCGGACACAAACTGGTTCAGCAGTGGCAAAATTTTTTCGATGTTTACACCACAATCAGAACTGAATTCAAAAATGTCGAGAAATTGCTGATCTTTAATCGGTTAAAAACTTTTGAGCGGATTGAGATCAACGAAATTAATAAGGTTGCTGAAGTCGTCCAAATCGTTCAGCCGAACGTAATTATCAACGCAGTCGGCATTATCAAGCAGGTGCCGAGTTCAAAAGACACGATTAAAACGTTGATGACGAATTCGATTTTTCCTCATCAACTGGCGCAGATCGCCGCCGCCGCTAACGCGCGCTTGATTACGATCAGCACTGACTGCGTATTTCGCGGCGATAAAGGCAACTACAATGAAAATGATATACCTGACGCTGACGATTTATACGGAAAAAGCAAAAATCTCGGAGAAGTGACTGGCGAAAATGCGCTGACGGTGAGAAGTTCGATTATCGGTCGGGAAATAAACAGCGCGCACAGTTTGGTCGAGTGGTTTTTATCGAATCGCGGCGGAAAAGTGAAAGGTTTTGAGCAAGCGATTTATTCGGGATTTCCGACAAAAATTTTCGCCCGCATCCTCGCCGAAATCATCGTTGACCATCCTCGATTAAACGGTCTTTATCACGTTTCGAGCGACCCGATTAATAAGTACGATTTGCTCAATTTGATCAACGACAGAGACCAAGCCCGCGTTGACA
>SXVE01000066.1 GCA_005790265.1 Acidobacteriota bacterium
ATGCATCTAAATCTAAGAAAAAAGGCGAGATGCGCTAAATATTTAGCGCATCTCGCCTTTTTTCTCGTTTTACCAGAATGTTGTTTGAGTTTTATTTGGTAATGCCGACCTGCGTCAGCGCGTAAGCGTAATCGAACGCGACTTCCTTTAAACGGTCATAACGTCCGCTTGAGCCGCCGTGTCCGGCGCCCATATTTGTTTTGAGCAGAATAACGCTGTCGCCCGCGTTCATTTCGCGGATTTTCGCCGCCAGTTTTGCGCCTTCCCAATACGGCACCTGCGAATCGTTTAAGGAAGTTTCGATCAGCATATTCGGGTATTTCTGCCGTTTGACGTTTTCATACGGCGAATATTTAATCATATAATCCCACGCTTCTTTTTCGTTCGGATTGCCCCATTCGATCCATTCTTCGGTCGTCAGCGGCAGCGTCGCATCAAGCATCGTGTTCATCACGTCAACAAACGGAACTTGCGCGATTGCCGCGTGAAAAGTTTCCGGCGACATATTGACGACCGCGCCCATCAAAAGACCGCCCGCGCTGCCGCCCTGAATGACGAGACGATCAGACGACGTGTATTTATTAGCTGTCAGCCATTTCGCCGAGTCAATAAAATCGTAGAAGGTGTTTAATTTTTTAAACATTCTGCCTTCCTGTCGCCATTTTTCGCCGAGTTCCGCGCCGCCGCGAATGTGCGCGATGGCGTAAATCATTCCGCGATCAACGAGGCTCAGGCGCGCCGACGAAAAGCTCGGCGTCATCGAAAGACCGTAAGAACCGTAAGCGTAAAGCAACATCGGCGCTTTGCCGTCTAATTTTGTTCCTTTTTTCATCACAATCGAAATCGGAACTTTCACGCCGTCGCGCGCCGTCGCCCACACGCGCGTCGTTTCGTATTTCGCTTTGTCGTAACCGCCCAAAACTTCCATCTGCTTCAAAAGTTCGCTTTTGCGCGTCTGGAAATTGTATTCGTAAGTCGAATTCGGCGTAATCATCGAGGCGTATGAATATTGAATCGCGGGCGTGTCGTATTCGGGATTGCTGCCGACGTTCATCGTGTAAACCGATTCGGGCGTTTCGATTCTCGCCGCCGCGCGTCGCGTTTTCAGATCCATCACTTTCAAATATTCCAAGCCGTCTTCGAGTTCGGAAACGACCGCGTAGTCTTTGAAAAAATCAATCCCGTCAATTTTAATCGCCGGATTGTGCGCGATGAAATCCGTCCAGTTCTTTTCGCTCGGATCATTGAGCGGCGCGCGGACGACTTTGAAATTTTCCGCGTCTTTGTTCGTCACGATGTAAAATTCGCCGTTGTTAAAATCCGCCGAATACTCGTGATTTTCGCGGCGCGGCGTCAAAACTTTCCATTCGCCCGTCGGATTATCGGCGGGCAAAAAGCGATATTCGCGCATTGTTTTCGCATATGAACCGATAAACAGCATTTTTTTATTGCGCGAACGTCCGACTCCGGCGTTAAATAAAACGTCCTTTTCCTCGAAAACCAATTCGTTTTTATCCGCCGTTCCGACCGTGTGCCGCCAGATTTTGTCCGTGCGTTTGGAAACCGGGTCTTCCTGACCGATAAACAAATATTTGCCGTCGTTCGACCATTCGGTCGAAGTCACGCGCTCAATTTTGTCCGCCAGCATTTTGCCCGTTTTCAAATCTTTAATTTGCAACGTGTATTGACGATAGCCGGTCGTATCGGTCGAAAACGCCAGTAAATTTCCGTCGTCTGATACGTCAAACGAACCGATAGCGAAATATTTAAAACCTTTCGCCATTTCGTTTTGGTCAAGGAGAACTTCCGCGTCTTTTCCGTCGCGCGTTTTGCTGCGTAAAAAAGTCGGATATTGTTTTCCTTCTTCGGTGCGCGAAAAATACCAGTAATCGCCCAATTTATAAGGAACGCTTAAATCGGTTTGTTTGATGCGACCGAGCATTTCTTTGTAAAGGTTGTCAACAAAGCCTTTATGCTGTCCCATAAAACTCTCGGTATAAGCGTTTTCCGCTTCGAGATAACTGATGATTTCGGGATTTTTCTTATCGTTTCGGTCGCGCAGCCACGCGTAATTATCGGTAATTTCGTAGCCGTGAATTTTCAATACTTTCGGTTCTTTTTTTGCAACGGGCGGTTTCATATTATTTTGAGCGACAATCACGCAATTGCCGACGACAATAACGATAAACAATCCGAGAACGTAAAACAATTGCCTCATTTTATTATTTCCTCTCTGTAATTTTTCGGGTTGAACTTTTCTGGTTTAGATTTGCGATTTTATCACAAATTATTGGGATTTGATGCTTGAAAATCGCGGCGGTTTTGTCTTTTGTTCGTCAAAAAACTTCTTCAAGCAAAAATTTCAAAAAACTTTCGTTAACATTTTGCGCTTTTTTTCGTCTTTATAACCGGCAGATAAAAAACGCCGATTGATAAGCGCGAAGATTGATGAAAACGAATTCATACTTCTGCTTTATTATAAAACTCGTTTCATACCGAATATTTATAATTTTTCATCAATCTTCAAAATTTACGCAAATTTCAAAAACAATGTCCGAACGGCAAATGACCGGCAATTTATGTTTATTTTCGAGTGCGAAAGCAGCGCGCGCGGCTGAGAAACCGAAGCCGGAAATCGTTCTCGTCGAGCGCGTCAAGGCGGGCGACGAAGCGGCGTTCGGCGAGCTTTACAAGTTATTTGCGCCGATGATTCACGGCGTCGTTTTAGCGAGAGTGCCGCGCGACGAAGCGCAGGACATTGTGCAGGAAGTTTTTTTGACGGCTTATCGCAAGCTCAAAGATTTGCGCGACGCAAACGCGTTCGGCGCGTGGATCGCGCAAATCGCCAGAAATCAGGCGAATGAATTTTATCGCAATGCCAAACCGAACGAAGAATTGCCCGAAGAATTGCGCGGCGGCGAAACGCATTTTTCCGAAGCGAACGAAATTTTAGCGGCGATTAAATCTCTGCCGGAAACTTATAAAGAAACGCTCGTTTTGCGATTAATCGAAGGCATGACCGGCGCGGAAATCGCTGAACAAACAGGATTAACGCCCGAATCGGTTAGGGTTAATCTGCATCGCGGAATG
>SXVE01000517.1 GCA_005790265.1 Acidobacteriota bacterium
AACAAGGCTTGAACACGGTTTTCGACAGCGACGCGAGCACCTGGAAAATTATTAATAAATACTCTAAAACTCTTCGGTAATCAATGAATAATTGATAATGGATAGTTGATAATGAAAAAATTATTCATTATCAACTATCCATTATCAATTATTTATTGATTACCGAAGAGTTTTGGAGTATTTATTAATAATTTTCCAGGTGCTCGCGTCGCTGTCGAAAACCGTGTTCAAGCCCTGTTCTTCCATCGGCGGATCGCCCATATAATCGTCGCCTTTTTTCCAGAAAATTTGATTGGCAGTCGGTCGCGCGGTTCCGCCGAACGCCCAGAAATTTGCGCCCGCAATGTGTCCGTTTGTCTTTGCGCTTTCAGCGACGCGCGCAAACATTTTGTCGTAATAATCGTCGCGCAAAGCGGTCGGCGAATTAACGGCAAACGATTGGCGGTCGCGCGGCAAACCGAATTCTTCGATAACAAGCGGTTTGTTGAGTTTCTGTGCAATCGCCAGATGATCGTCAACATAAGCGGTCGCTTTGGCGATGACGTTATCATAACCTTCCGCGATTTTGTCTTCCTTAAACCAGCTCCAATTTTTCGCCCAAATGTGAATCGTCAGGTAATCAACGTTTTTGTCGCGGTGAATCTCCTCGAAAAGCGGCATACTTTCCGTGCCGATTGAACCTTCGTGTCCGAGCGTGACGAGATGATTTTTGTCTTTCGCCTTAATCATTCGTGCGACATCGGCGATCCATTTTTTGTAATCGTCATTCGCCGCTGGTCGCATCGGGCGCGGCTCATTGGCGAGTTCCCACGCCATAATTGCTGGATCGTCAACGTAGCGCTTTTTGCTGTATTTGTTCGTGCGGTTCATCACGAGATTGACCTGCGCGTTGTAACTTCTCTTGCACGGCTCGCAGGAATAAAATTTCGTCACGATGTCGCGCTGCTCGTCCCACGTCAGTTTTCGCGTTTTCTGATCGTCCGCGACGAGATTGTTCCAGATCAAATACTGCTGAAAACCGCCGCTCCATTCCCAATTGTTGCTGAAAAAAACGACGGCTTTCAAATCGCGCTTGCCCATTTCAAACAAAACGAGATCGAGACCGTCCAACACGCTTTCGTCGAATTTACCCTGCTCGGTTTGCAGCGGCGGACCGACGCGCGTCACGCCGTTGATCAAACCCGCGCCTTCGGCTCCCGCTAAAAGGCGCAGATTCGTAACGCCGTTCGCCTTCAAAAAATCGAGTTCTTTGCGCAAACGCTCAATGCCGCGTTTTTTATCTTTCTCCAAACCCAAAAGCGAGCCGTACCAGTAATTCGTGCCGACAAAATAATACGGTTTGTCGCCGAGTATAAACTGGTGTTTTTTCACTTTGACAAACGGCGACGATTGAGCGAAAAGCGACATTACCGAAAAAAAGACGACGGCAAAAGCGAGCGCGAAACTTTTGATATTCATAAAATTGATTTGCGATTGATGCGCGGAATTTTTTTCGGTTTATTGTATCTCTTTTTTCGGCGAAAAAAACAGCGATTTTATTTTATCACTCAAAACTTTGTCTTTTATCAACGGTAAAAAACAGCCGTTTGGCGCGCGGCGGTAAATTTCGGTAAAGTTAAAGCAGCATCTATGAATATTCTTTCGCTTGAAAACGTCTCTAAAAATTACGGCATCAAACCGCTTTTCGATAATGTGACCATCGGCTTGGAAGATTCCGACAAAATCGGAATTATCGGCGCGAACGGTTCGGGAAAAACCACTTTTCTGCGCGTCGTCGCCGGAACGGAAACGCCCGATTCGGGCAGAGTCGTGCGCGCGCAAGGGAAAACGCTCGCTTATCTGGCGCAGAATCCGCCGATTGACGAAGAAAAAACCGTGCTGGAGACGATTTTCGCGGCGAGCTCCGGCGTGATGAAAACGATTGGCGATTATGAAACGGCGTGTCACGAGCTCGCCGTCGAATATTCGGACGAAAAACTGGCGCGCGTCTCGGAATTACAGCACGAACTCGAAATTTCCGGCGGCTGGGAAATCGAAACGAACGCGAAAACGGTTCTAACCAAACTCGGCATCACCGACACCGCCGCGAAAATGAAAACACTGTCCGGCGGGCAGCGCAAACGCGTCGCGCTCGCGCACGAACTGATTTTCAAACCGGACATTTTAATTCTCGACGAACCGACGAATCACCTCGACGCCGACACGATTGAATGGCTCGAAGATTATTTGAAACGCTACACCGGCGCGCTTCTTCTCGTGACGCACGACCGTTATTTTCTCGACCGCGTGACCAATCGCATTTTTGAAATTGATCGCGGCGCGATCCAGCCGTTCGCCGGAAATTACGCATATTACTTAGAGAAAAAAGAAGAACAGGACGTTTTGCGCGCCACCGAAGGACATAAACGCGAGCAATTAATTAAAAAGGAACTCGCGTGGTTGCGCCGGGGCGCAAAAGCGCGCACGAGAAAATCGAAACACCGCATCAACGCCGCTCACGATTTGATGGCGCAGCCGAAAGAACGCGCGAAAGCGGAGATGGACATCGCCATCGGCTCGAAACGTTTGGGAACGAAAATCATCGAAATCGAAAACGTTTCCAAATCTTACGCGGATCGCAAATTGATTGACGATTTTTCGTATTTGCTCAAACGCGACGACCGCATCGGCATTATCGGCGCGAACGGCGCGGGCAAAACGACGCTTTTGGAAGTGATTACTAATCGCCTTGCGCCGGATTCCGGCACGGTCGAAGTCGGGCAAACCGTGCACATCGGTTATTACGATCAAGAAAGCCGCCAGCTCAACGAAGAATAGCGCGTAATTGATTACATCAAAGAAGTTGCCGAATACGTGACGACCGTCGGCGGCGATCAGATTACGGCTTCGCAGATGCTCGAAAAATTTCTTTTTCCGCCCGCCGCGCAGTATTCGATTATCGGCAATCTTTCGGGCGGCGAACGGCGGCGACTTTATTTGTTGAGAATTTTAATGGCATCGCCAAACGTTTTGCTGCTCGACGAACCGACCAACGATTTGGACATTCCGACTTTAATCGCGCTCGAAGAATACCTTGACGATTTCGCGGGCGCGCTCGTCGTCGTCAGCCACGACCGCTATTTTCTCGACCGCACGATTGATACGATTTTCAAATTTGAAACGGGCGGCAAACTGCGCGAATTTCCCGGCGATTACTCGACGTATCTCGAAATTTCCGACCGCGAAGAAGCCGATCAAAAAGAAGCGGAAAAACAAATTGCGGCTCAAGTAAAAACTGCGGCGGCTGAATCGAGCGCGCACACAACCGAAAAACCGAAATCCGCCAAACTTTCCTTCAAAGAAACGCGCGAACTCGAAACGCTCGAAGCGCAAATTCCCGTTCTTGAAAATCGCCTCGCCGAAATCGAAACCGAGTTGAGTCTTTACGCCACCGACGCGTATAAATTAAATGCGTTGGTCAGCGAACAGGAAAAACTCGGCGCTGAACTCGACGAATCGGTTAATCGCTGGGCTGAACTCGCTGAACGAAACGAATTGCAAGCGAAATAATCAAACGAAAATCCCTTTTGCAAAAACGTAAAGCGGCGCATTTTATTTTCGACAAATAAAATGCGCCGCTTTGTGCTTCTTCATCTGCAATTCCGGTTAGCTATTTTTTCTTTTTTTTATAACAGCCTTATGTAATTTGCCAAACATAAGCCGCCGCGTCTGGCACCATGATTGCTCAAACATAATAAAAATCGAGTTATTTTAGTTTTTCCGAATCTTTTTTTGTTCGCTATCTGATCGAGCGAATATCAAAGAAACTGATGAAAAACCGGGTTTATAAAATTTAAAAGAAAAAGGGGTAAAGGGAATGAAAAGAATATTTTCACTGATGGCGGTTCTGGTAATGGCAACGGTTGTGCTGAACGGATTTGTTGCAACAGCAACAAAAGCAGACAGTTTTATGATGAAAGCGGCGCAGTCCGATATGCTCGAAATAATGTCGAGCCAAGCGGCGCTGCAAAAATCTTCGAGCGAAGACGTAAAACGCTTTGCGCAAATGATGATTGACGACCACACGAAAACGAGCGAAGAGCTGAAAACGATCGCGGCGAGCAA
>SXVE01000518.1 GCA_005790265.1 Acidobacteriota bacterium
CGCAAATCGGAAAAACTATATATTACCGGAAAAATGAAACTTTCGTAGGCAATCAAATTACAAACGATATGCTAAACGACAGAAAACAAAAAAAGACATTTATCTAAATGTCTTTTTTTCCAACAAATATATAAATTGCGCTCAGGGCGGAAATCGAACTTGCGCGTTTACAAAAAAATACACGATTTCAAGTCTCGGTAAATTGTTTTGCATACCTGGTTTACCTTTAATTTTTATTGTTTTCAGTTGTTTGTTGGTTTGGAGTTTTTTACCTGTGTTTCTCTTATTCGCATTCGACGGCGCGGAGCCGACGGCAAACCAAATCTTTTTCCGAAATCTTCAAATGAAACAAGATCAGAAGCCGCCAAACAACTTTTGATACTATTTACCGTCCAATCTTAAAAGTTTAATTTTAGTCCAAACTGAATTATTCGCGGATCTCCGGCTGAAGTGATTGACCCGAATTCAGGTGAACCGACGGTGGTATTCGGATTTCCCAAAGGCGGAGTGTTCGTTAAATTAAAAATTTCTGTGCGAAACTCAATATTTGCCTGTTCGGACAATCTGATTCGTTTGATGATTGCCAAATCGAAATTTCGATAGCCCGGACCGCGCACCGGATTACGCGAAGCGTTGCCGATGGTGAATTGCGGAGCCGTTTGAAAAGCGGCGATGTTGAACCATTGTGCGGTTGAACGCTGATTGTCCGGCAAAATCGGGTTTGAAATAATATTCGGTCGCTGCGTGCCGAACCCGGCAAAAGCGTTAAAGTTCGTCGCCTGCGTGACAGCGAGCGGAATTCCGCTTTGAAAATTGATGATGCCGTTCGCGCTCCAGCCGGTTAACAGTTTGCCGATGATGCCGCGCCTGCCTTTGAAAAAATTAAAATCATAAACGAAGCTTGCCGCAAAGACATTTGGAACGTCGCCGCTCGACACGTCGCGTTCCAGGCTTCGGTTGAAACTGTCGGCGACGGGAAAATTGGCAACCGGTCCGGTTTGAATCGTCGCGTCAAAAACCGAACTCGCTTCATCAATCAATTTCGAGCGCGTGTAAACGACGAGAAACGATAAGTTATTTGATAATCGCTGCTCGATTTTCGTCTGCAAAGCGTGGTAGTTCGTGTTGCCGACATTGTTGCGGTAAAGCGAAACCGTATTAAAACAGGGAAACGGCTTTAAAGTTTGCGCTAATGACACGGTCGGGTCGCCCAAATTTGAGCGGTTCTGCGGGACGATGCCGAAACACGGATTCGGCACTTGCGTTAAGAGCCGCGTTCCCAGCGTCAATTGTTCCGCCGTTAATTGGTTAATATTCACATCCGGAATACCGACGTGCGTGATTTTGCTTCCGGCATACGCGATTTCAAACGCCAGATTGCGCGTTAATTGTCTCTGAAACCCTAAATTCCATTGCTGCACGTATCCCGAACCCAAATCTTTATCTACACTGAAAACGCTCAGTCCGAATCCGGCATTCGCATCGAAAGCGACGGGCGAAACGTTCGGGCGATTTGTGCCGGACAATGTAAAAGCCGCGTTGCGATTGTCCAGACTTCTTTGCGCCGCTGTTTGGACGAACGGGAAAAACGGCGTCGTAAACGGAGTTGTAATACCGGCTTGTTCAATCCAGACAACGCCAAAACCGGCGCGCACGACGGTTTTGTTTGTCAGGCGATATGCCAGACCGACGCGCGGCGCAAAATTTAATTTGTGTAACCGGCGGGCTGATTCTGAGTTGCCGTTTCGTCCGAGATAATCGAGCGTTTGCGTTTCCAAATCAAAAACGGCGCCTCGATTGTTTTTTTCTGTCGAAGGAAAATTTAGCGTGTAGCGCAAACCCAGATTCAAAGTCAGCCGCGATGTGACGCGCCAATCGTCCTGCGCGAAAAGCTCTAGAAACTTTGCTCGCGGTCGTAAGATTTCCGGCTGCAGATCAATCGAAAAATTCTGAACCTGTCCGAGCAGAAAACTCGCCAAAGCGTTTCCCGTCAAATTCGCCAACCCGCTCGGCGCGCCGCTTGCGCCCGTCGAATTAGTCAAAACCTGATTAAAAGTAAACTGTCCGGTGGGCGACGGCGGCTGCAAAATTTCGAGTCTTTGACGCCGGAAATCGCCGCCGAATTTGAACGAATGTTTTGCTCGGTGATAAGAAACGGCATCGTAAATTTCCGTTACGTCCGTCGTAAAATCGGTGTTCGTGTTCGGCGAAGCGCCGAGCTGCTGAAATCCGGCAATCGTTATGGTCGGCAAACTGTTGCGGAAAGCCGCTGTTTCCGGAGCCGCGCGCAGTAAATCGGCGTTGTCGCCGACGGCGGCGGCGGAACGTCTTTTCACGTCACGACTCGTATAACCAAAACGCGCTTCGTTGATTAAATCGGTTGAAAAGATGTGAGTGTAGTTGAAAATGAGCGAATCGGCTCTGATGTCAGTAATGCCGATTGCGCCGTTCGTGATCGTTCCGCTTCCTTCTTCAAAAGGCGTAACCGGATCGGAAAAATCTTTGGCAAAAGAATATCGTCCGAACAAACTCGCGTTGTTGCCGAAGCGCTGGTCGAGTCGCGCGCCGAATTGATGTTGGTTTTGTTCTTCATTGCCGATGCGCGTGAAATTGTTTGCCGCGCCCGTTGATGTGGGAAGCGGAAATCGTTGCAGAAGCCGCAATGCGGACGAATCAAAGTCAGAAAACGGAATGATGTTTCCGGCGTAAGCCAGCTTATCCGATGGTCTAAAAATCTGATTTTGTCTAACGTGAATACGGTTGCCGCTCGTATCGGTGACCAGAATCGGCGCATTTTCCGCTGCAGTTGTCGTTACCGCGCCGCTCGCCGTGCGGTACAGCAGCGCGCCCAGACTCGAAGAAAAATTCCCGCTTCGATTCGCCGGCGTCGGCACATTTGATATGCGAATTCTTCCGATCAGCTGCTTGGTGCCTTGGTAATCGGCGAAGAAGAAAGTCTTGTCTTTGACGATTGAGCCGCCGACAACGCCGCCGAATTGATTGCGCCGAAAAACGGGTTTTGTTTGACCGGCGGAAGCGAAAAGATTGAGCGCATTCAACGCTTCGTTGCGGAAAAATTCAAATACCGAGCCGCGCAGATCATTCGTTCCGGCTTTCGTCGTCAAGTTGATTACCCCGCCGTTAAAACGTCCGAATTCGGCTGGCGGGTTGTTAATTTCGACTTTGAATTCGGCAATTGCGTCAATTACTGGAAAGAAAGCGACTTGTCCCGGCTCGGGCTGAAGAACTGAAATTCCATCAAAAAGATACTCATTCGTGCGCGGGCGACCGCCATTGATACGCGGCAGACTTGCGCCCTCGGTCGTTCGCGGCGGTTGAGCGACGCCGGGCGCAAGTCCGACGAGCGAGAGAAAGCTGCGTCCGTTAACCGGCAAATCAACTATTTTTCGATTATCAATGACTTGTCCCAAACTGCTCGTTTCCGAACGCAGAAGCGGCGCATCGGCACTGACCGTAACGACGGTGTCAAGCGTAACCACCTGCATTCGCGCATCGAGTCTCACTCGCTCGCCGGTTGACAGCGTCACGCCGTCACGAATGAGCGGCGTAAAACCGGCGGCTTCAAATTTAATTGAATAAAGTCCGGGTTTCTGATTAGTAAAAATAAAACTTCCGTCGTCATCCGAAAACGTTTCAACAACTCGTTTTGTGCGTTTTTCCGTCAACTCGACACGCGCGTTTGCAATAATCGCCGCGGCGGAATCGGTGATTTCGCCGACGATTTCTGATTGTCCCGCTTGAGCGAAAATGGCGGAGGGCAAAGAAAACAGTATCGCAACGGCAAACAGCGCAACCAACAAAACCTTGCTAAAAACGACGTTCGTATTTATTTTTTTCATAAAATTAGCGAGTTGTTTTGTTATTCGCGAATCATCATTACTTCGGTAGCTTTGATCAATGCGTAAGCCGTTACGCCTTTTTTCAGACCGAGGCTGCGAGCGGCATCGCTCGTAATAATCGCTGTGATAAGTTGTCCGCCGATATCCAACACGATTTGAGCGAGCAATCCGTCGAAACGCGCTTCAATCACCGTTCCCATTAATTTATTGCGACCGCTAATTCCGGCAAGCGAACCGCCTCGATCAATCTGCTTTCTGGCGTTCAAAATGCGCTCGATTTCTGCGCGCGGAATGCGGTGATGTCCGCCGGCGGTTTTCACCGAACTAATTTTTCCGTTGTAAATCCACTGTTTAATCGTCGGATAGCTCACACTAATTATTTCGGCTGCTTCCTTAAGTTTTAATAAATCCATTGAACTGTTCTCCTTATACAGAAATACACTGCAATACTCAAAATCATATAAAAATTTCTATACGATTATATACGAATTATCAAATGTTTGGTCCTAAAATCATCGTGGTTTAGGTAAATCTTGAATCGTTTCTAGTCATTTTGCCGGTGTTTGACGATGTATTCGCGAGAGCGACAGACTCGTTGAGGGGGTTGGGTTGCCGGGCGGAATTATAAGCTGCCAACAAGAGTTTCGGATGGTTTTTGAGTTGCCGGACGTTTCGCTGTGATAACGCTCGGCAACGGCATCTCTGATTATTCGGTGCCTCCGCTTGACTTGTCCGTTCGTCTACGGACGATTGACTTTTGTCAGCCGGCGTTCGATTCCGTTTTAGTAGCAAATACGGTCAAAGCAAGTGCGCAAAAGCTCATTTGTCTTTTGCTCGATTAGCAAGTTGGATGTTGTTGTCGGGTTAAGCATCGTGTGAATGTGAGACGGATGAGAGCGACAACCAAATAAAATCATCGTTCTTTGGTTGCTCACCTCCGGAACTTATTATTTATGAAGCAGAATTTCGATATGAATTTTGATCGCCGAGCCGTTAGTGCTGTGGTGGCTTGACCGATAAACTCGTAAAAGTTAATATTTGCGTAATCTTCCTTAATCGGTCCCCCAGAACTTTCGCTAGCCGAAGAAATCATTAATCGATTTTTGAGGATCTTCGACAGTTGTCAATTCCTTGATAGCTGGTATAAGTCAAATAACCAATTTTTAAAGTTTGAAGAGCAGCTGTCAAAAAGTTGTTCAGGGAAATAAGTATGAACACAAACAAAAATACCAAAAATGTTTTTACCGGTTCGAAGCGTCTCCGGTATATCGGGGTAACCGCATTAGCGGCGTTTATCGCCGTTGGATTAGGAGCAGTCGTTTCGGCTCAAATTGCGACGACTGATAAGGAAGCCGATTTGAAAAAAGGAAACTCAGTGACAAATAAGGTTGGCGATAATGGACGGGTCAGACCGCTGACGCCGGAAGAAGCTCAGATATTGGCGGACGGAATTAAACAACTCGTTAATCAATCGGACGAAGGCTTGCAGCAAATCGTCGAGCCGGACGGTTCGGTGTCGATGGATTTGGAAGGACGTTTTCAGAACGTCACTCTCGCGCAGAAAAACGTTGACGGCAGCGTTTCGCAAGCGTGCGTTGATAACCCGCAGAGCGCGGCGAAATTTCTGGGCATTGACCCGAAAGCGTTCGGCAGCCCGACGCAGGCGAAACGCGCCGCCAAACCGAAGCAGGCTCAAAGAGATGCGAGAGGAGATGAAATAGAATAATGAAAATAAGAAATTCTCGAAAAATTCTCCTCTTTTTAGCGCTGATTTTAGCGTTCGGCTGGTCATCAACTGCTTTTGGCGCCGCCACCATTGTGATCAACAACATCAATGCGGCGGGCGTAGGATTTAACGAAACGACACCGGCGACACCGGTCGGCGGAAACCCCGGCACGACGCTCGGCGAACAGCGGCTGCTCGCTTTTCAGGAAGCGGCGCGTATCTGGGGAGCAACCCTGACCAGCACGCCGACGATTACTATTAACGCGCAATTTACGCCGCTTACTTGCACTGCGACATCAGCTACTCTCGGTTCTGCCGGAGCCAACGGTATCAGTCGAGATTTTGCCGGCGCGCCTTTTTCCGGTACTTGGTACAGTTCCGCACTAAGAAACAAAATCGTCGGAAGCGATTCAAATACAACCAGTCAGGAAATAAATGCTAACTTCAATTCCAATCTCGGAAAACCGGGTTGTTTAGAGAACTCGCCGTTTTACCTCGGCTTCGACGGAAACGAAGGAACCGGGATTGATCTGGTTGCCACTCTGCTGCACGAATTCGGGCACGGTTTGGGTTTTCAAACTTTCACCAACGGCTCGACCGGCGCGCAAAACGGCGGCTTTCCTTCGGTCTGGGACCGATTTATGCTGGACAATACGACCGGCAAAAGCTGGTTCAATATGACGGCTACGGAGCGCATGGCGTCCGCTCTGAATGCCCGCAATTTAGTATGGGACGGACCGCAAGTGCAGGCGGATGTTCCGTCCGTGCTGGCTGTCGGAACGCCGCTTTTGAAAATTAACTCGCCCGCCGGAATCGCCGGAAATTACCTGGTCGGTGCGGCTTCGTTCGGACCGCAGTTAACCGCTTCGGGCATTACTGGCAATGTCGTCCAGGCGATTGATCCGAATGACGCTGCCGGAACTTCGACGACGGACGGTTGTTCAACCTTGACCAACCCAGCGGCGATTGCCGGTAATATCGCGTTGATTGATCGCGGCACCTGCGGATTTATAGTTAAAGTGCAAAACGCCCAAGCCGCCGGAGCTATTGCCGTCATCATCGCCGATAATGCCGCCGGCACTCCGCCTGCCGCATTAGGCGGTGTTGATCCGGGCGGTATTACGATTCCGGCAGTGAGAATAACGCAGGCTGACGGGAACACTATCAAAGGACAACTGTCATCCGGCAGCGTGAACGTGACTTTAACAGTTGATCAGACGGTTCGCCAGGGAGCCGATGCATTCGGCAAAGCCCAGTTATTCACGCCGAATCCGTTTCAAAGCGGGTCGTCGGTTTCGCATTGGGACACGAGCGCGTCTCCGAATCTGTTGATGGAACCATCTATCAACAACGATTTGACGCACGAAGTTACCCCGCCGAGCGATTTGACGTTCTCGTTGTTCAAAGACATCGGTTGGGAGCCGACTAATTTGCCGACCGCGATTGCCGTTTCCGGCGGTAACCTTCAAACTACAGCAGTCAATCAATCGTTCACTAATCCTTTGCAGGTGACGGTCAGCCCGGCAGTGGCAGGATTAATCGTGACTTTCACCGCTACGACCGGAACCGGCGGCGCGACGGGAACTTTCGCCAACAGCGGCAGTCGCTCGGAGATTGATGAAAATAACGCAGTTGCCGTAACTAATAATAGTCGCGCGGCAACGGCTGTCACCAATGCGGCGGGTGTGGCGACATCGCCGGCACTCAAAGCGAACGGCAGCGCTGGAACATACACGATTAACGCGACGGTTGCCGGCGCGGGAACGACGGCGTTTCAAGCAATCAATACACTGGCGCCGACAGCGGCGGCGGCATCGGTCAGCGGTCGTATTTTAACGACTGAAGGCAGAGGCGTGGCAAATGCGTCCGTGATTCTGACCGATACTGAAGGAAACGTGCGTGTCGCGCGCACCAATGCATTCGGGCATTTCCAATTGTCGGATATCTCCGCCGGAGCTAACTACACTGTGACAATCAATCACAAACAGCACCGGTTTGCTCCCGCACTCATCAGCGTCGGCGAGGATTTAAGCGATCTGCTCTTCATCGCTTTGCCGTAATCGGCAGCGACTAAAAAGTGCAGCCACAAAAAAA
>SXVE01000519.1 GCA_005790265.1 Acidobacteriota bacterium
ACAAAAACCATCGCCTCGGCTTTCTGATTCGGATTGCACGAACTCGGTAGCGTTGTCAGCCAGCGAATTGAGAACGAGTCCTTGATCGCCTGCGCTGAAGCGGAAGAAATGCCGAAACCGGCGAAAGAAATAAACAGCAATAAATACAGTAAAATTATTTTCAGTTTCATAAAAACTCCAAATCGTTATCGAAATTCTAAACCGCCGCCGCTCCCAAATCACGCGCCATCGCAGCGACCCAGCGGTGCAGATCGTCGTTGGAACCCGAAAGCAGATTAAACGTTCGCAGCGGCGCGATGTCTTTCGACACGGTAAACCCGGTCAAATTAGTCGCCGCGCTATTGTTTGCGTCTTTGGGAATCGCCATCGCCGCGATAAAGTCGCGCACGTCGTCGGCTGAAGCGTCGAACGCCAAAAATGTCGGCAAGGACGTAAAATTGCTGACCGTGTGCGCGTTCAAATTCGGCACCACGGCGTTGTTATTTGATCCCAAATCGTAAGCGAGCATCGCGGCGCAAGCGGCGAGTCCGTCGCGTCCCGCCGGGTCGTCGCGGTCGAGCGTTCGAGCCGAAGAGATAAAGTTCAAAACGACGTGCGACTGCAAACCGATGGTGACGCCGGGCGCGACGGTGAACGTGACCGGCGGCTCGCAATACGCCGACAAATTAACGGCGGCATCGTAAGCGCGAACCATCGCCGTATTCGTTGAACCGGCGGCGAGATTCTCAATATCATTTTCTAAAACGGACTTGCATTTACCTTGCGGGGAAATAATCTCATTGGGACAGCCGCTCCCAATTCAGGATTTGCCGACCGAGTAAATAACGATCAGGTCGGCGGCGCTGCACCGATTAATCTTTTACTGGGTCTTCTTAAAGACAATGGCGGTCAAACCGACACGCACGAATTACTTCTGGGAAGTCCTGCTGTTGATGCTGGACAGACTTTTATTGTATCGTATCAAGTAACCGATCAGCGGGGGTTGCCGCGCGTTTTTAGAGGTATTGCCGACATCGGCTCGTTTGAGTATCAACTCGCGCCGACAGTTGCCAACGTCGTCATTTCCGGCAAAGTGTTCGCGCCGAAAGCGACGGTGACGATCACTGATTCAAACGGCATTTCGCGTTCGGTGAAAACCGGAGTTTTTGGTCAATACAGTTTTGAAGTCGAGCCGGGTTTTTATTCAATTACCGCACAGTCAAAACAATTTACTTTTGCGCCGTTGGCAGTTTCGGCAAGCAAGAATCTAGCAAACATTGATTTTGAGCCGACATTTTAGCAGCTAAATAAAGCACGAGCTGAAGCTCAGGGATCCAAAAATATGCTCAATTTGGGAACCGTAAATTAAACAAATAAAAGCTCATCACCGATTAAAACTATGAAAATCTTATTTATAACCTGTTTCTCAATTTTTGCGATTTTAATAAATGCGCATGCAGTCGCCGCGTTTCATACAAGTTTTATCAGCCCGATTCTGCCGCCGCCGGTCATTACTTCGATCTCTCCGCAAACGGTTTCCAATCGCGTGTCTCCGAAGTCACTATCAATGGCACCGGATTCACAACCGAGTCGCGCGCTTATATGGACGGCGTCGGGATGCTGACGACGTTTCTCACTGCCGAGCAAATAAGATTTCAGATTTCGTATCCGATCCGTCCGGGGCAATACCAGATCACGGTAACTACGCCCGGCTTGGAAACTTCCAACGCAGTTGTTTTGACGATCAGCGCGTGCGAATTTTCTGCAACTTCAACTTCATTAATCGGTCCGGCGGGCGGAGGCACAGTCCCACTTACTATCACCAGTACCGGTTGCAGCTATAGAGTTCGACCGTTGGTTGATTGGGTCACCGTAGACGCAGCCGCCGTTAACTTTTTTCCAAACTCAGGCGCCAGTCGCACGGGATCAATCATCGTTCAAGGCACCAGGAATGATGATCCCATTTTAACAATTACGGTTAATCAGCCCGGTTGCGGTTACGCGCTTTCAGCCACCAATGCCAGCGTTCCGGCGGGCGGCGGCTCCGGCAACTTCAGAATTCTGGCAGACAGCACTTGCTCATGGCGAATTGAAACCCCGGCTCCCGGCGTCACAGTAACGTCACCGAGAACTGGAATGGGAAACAGCGACGTCACCTTTACAGTTTCTTCAAACATCGGACCAGAGAGAAATATTCCTATAAGTATTTCTAGTGTGGCTAGTAATTTGGTGTTCACGATTAATCAGCCGAGCGGTTGTACATATTCTTTGAGTGCGGACACAAATATTCCGTCGAGCGGTATGACTAACCGGTTTATGGGTATTATACCGTCGGCAGCAAATTGTCCGTGGACGGCAACCAGTGATTCATCTTGGCTGATAATTACATCTCCGAGTACCGGAACTGGAATGTATAATCTGCTGATTTCGGCAGCGCCGAATACCGGCGTCGCGCGAACCGGCAGAATTACTGTCAATGGTCAAACCATCACATTCACGCAGGCGTCGGGCATTAACTGCACTTATTCAATTTCACCGACATCAGCCAGTATCGGCGCAAACGGAGGTCTGCTGAACGTTGCCGTGACAGCGCCGCAGGGATGCACGTGGAGTGCGAGCAACACTAACAGTTGGGCGATAATTTCCGCCGGAAATACGGGCACTGGCAACGGTTCTATTTTGGTGGCAGTTGAACCGAATTCGGGAACAACAAGCCGCAGCTCGACGCTCACAATCGCCGGACAGACTTATACCGTTAACCAGGCGGCTCCAACTAACTGCACATATTTAATCCCACCCGCCTTAACAGTTTTCCCTTCAAACGGCGGCGGCGGAATATTCGATGTCATCACGCAACCCGGATGCGCGTGGACGGCAACAACGAGCACGAGTTGGATTACGCTTAACAATTCAAGCGGGAGCGGGAGCGGTGCGGTCAGTTTCAACGTCGCCGCTAATACGACTTTCGCCGATAGAACCGGCACGATCATCTTCGGCGCGCAAACTTACACCGTTACGCAAACAAGAAACTGCGCGTACTCGATTGCACCGGAAACGGGCAGTTTCCTACCAAACGGCGGCAGAGGCAGTATCACTGTTACAACGCAATCAGGCTGCCAGTGGACGGCTGTTCCAAATCAGCCGTGGGTAACGGTTACATCCGGCGGCAGCGGTACGGGCAACGGAACGGTCAGTTATACCGTCGCGGCGGAAAATATCACCGTGCTGCGTTCAGCCAACATTATCATCGGCGATAAAACATTCGTCGTTTATCAATCGCCTGAATTGCCGCCGCAGCCACCATCAACACTTTATGATTTTGACGGCGACCGAAAAGCCGACATCTCGATTTACCGTGACGGCACGTGGTGGTTCGGCGCAAGTTCCGCAAACGGCTCGCACCGCGCGATCCAGTTCGGCGCGCTGACCGACCGGCTCGTTCCGGCTGATTATGACGGCGACGATAAAACCGATCCGGCTGTTTTCCGCGACGGCTACTGGCACGTCCTGAAATCTTCGACCAATAGCTACGCCGGCATTCAGTTCGGATTTGCCGACGACATTGCCGTTCCCGGTGATTACGACGGCGACGGACGCGCCGATTTTGCCGTTTACCGTCCCTCGAATGGCTACTGGTATATCTTTACCGCATACGGCAATTTCCTTTCGCGGCAGTGGGGCGAATCAACCGACAAACCGGTAGCGGCGGATTTCGACGGCGACCGAAAAACCGACATCGCTGTTTTCCGCCCGTCAAACGGCACCTGGTACGTTTTGCAAAGCTATGATCAAACGCTGAAGGCGATCCAGTGGGGCGAATCAACCGATGTTCCGGTCGTCGGCGATTACGACGGCGACAATAAAGCGGATGCGGCGGTCTGGCGTCCATCAAACGGAACGTGGTATGTGATGAGAAGCCGCGACGGATTCGCCGCGCAACAATTCGGACAAATCGGCGACGCTCTGATTCCTGCTGATTACGACGGTGACGGGAAAACGGACGTTGAAGTGGTTCGCGGCGGAACGTGGTATCAGCTTAATTCAATAACCGGAGTCAAAATGACCGTCTTTGGTTATGCGACGGACAAGCCCGTACCGAATAGTTTTGTCAGGTAAATAATAAATTTTCCCACACCGACGAGCGGTTTGGAAAAAGACGGGGAAAGGTAGCCGCGGGATTAACCGACATCGCTGCGTAACTTGCTTCCCCGTTCTAAATAAATATGAGCGAAGAAAACGAAGATACGAAATTCTACCGCGAGCGCTGCAGAAACCGGATTCCCGGCGAATGTGCTGTTTCAAAGTATGGGCAAAAAGTTTTGGCGCATCTGCGAAGAGTGAGTGCCGAAGCGCAGAAGAACGTCACCGAAAACTGAGCCGGTCAAGTTGTATGTTTTGGTGAATAATATTTGAGCACAGTGCGTTTTTTCGCCGCAAAATTTTTTTAATTTAAATTGCGCGGATAAAACAAGATATCAGGCACGGATGAATTGAATAGGAAAAATATCAGCATATGGTTGCGCTCGCTGCACGATTTTTCATCTATGAAGTGGATTCACAAGTGAATGAGAGAGTTGCTGCCGTCGCTGAATAAAAAACGAATCACATGGCAAATAATTAAAAAAACCTGGAATAAAATCGTCGCGCTACTGTTTCTCGTTCTGCTCCGGCTCGACGGATATTTTATTCCGCCGGGGCGGTCGAAATCCGGCAAACCGGAAATTTACGTCAGTTCTCGGTTATCCGCTGATCTGCAGATTGCGACCGCCGTGCACGAAATCAAAGACGCGGTTTTTGACAATCCGCTCGAATCAATTTTGTTTTCGTACCGCAGCAAATGGGCTACCGCCGCCCGCCGCCATTTGGGTAAACACCGGCGGCACGAATACGAACCCTGCACGATGGGCGCGCTTACATTAATTACCGAACTTCGGCTCAGACACGCTTCGCGCGGATTGTTCGACGAAGATGACGAATTCATCACGGACGCGTGGACGATTCGGCTCGTACCGCAAATGGAACACGGAATTTAACTATCAACAAAAAGGAGAGAATATGAACGGGGCGCAAAAAATTACCGAAGCTATCTCGCGAGAACTTGTCGCGCCTGTCGTGTATCGCTGTACTCCGAGCGCGGCGAAAATCGGTTGGACGAAAGACAAGCGCAATAATTTATATTTTTGTTACGGCATTGACGTATTGCATCCGCTCGGCATCCGCGACAAAAACGGAAATCCGAAAAGAAAACGACATCGCGAAAAACCGATTGCCTTGAAAGAGGCAGCTGAAATTATTCTGGTGAATCTCAAACTTCGCCGGTTCGAGAAAAAATACTATGTCGTTTTAACCCGAAAAAGCGAAACGACGCTCGAACAGCTTTTCAATCTCGTCATTCCGATAATTGAAGGCGCTAACGAGAAAAACCGCGCTTTGCGAGTGAAAAAACATTTGCTCGAAATTCTGCCGCCGTATTATTTACCGCTGTGACGACGCCGACACTTTCAATTCCGCGGAA
>SXVE01000520.1 GCA_005790265.1 Acidobacteriota bacterium
AATTCCGCTTTCAAGCGATTGTATTCTTCGAGACGCTGATTGGCTTGCTGCAATTCGAGAATTAGCTGCCGGTTTTCCGTCACGTCGCGCAAAACCGTGACCGAACCGGAGATTTTTTCGTCCGCGTCAAAAAGCGGCGCGGCGCTGACGCTTAAAATTACTTGGTCAGCTTCGCGTTTGACGAGAATTTCCTGATTAATAATGGTTTCGCCTTTTTCGCAGGCGAGATTCCACGGATATTGTTCGGACGCCAGCGGCGATTCGTCAATCTGCCGCAATCGCCCGGCTAAATTTTCCACACCTTTTGTTTCCGCGTAAAAAGCGAGCGCCGCATCGCCGAGCAGATTTACCGCCGCTTCATTAATTCTCGAAACTTGCCCGTCGCGATTGCAGACAACGACGCCGTCCGCCATCTGCCCGACGACCGATTTCAGTTTTTCGGTAGATTGTCTGGCTTCTTCGATGGCGTTTTGCAAACCGCGCTCGGCATTAACTCGGTCGGTTACTTCGACGGCAGACAGCACAACGCCGTCGTCCAGCGCGCTGACGGTATAATCCCAGTAAGTTTTTTCCGATTGAAGATTGGCGGGCGCGACTGGGTAACCCCAGAATTTGCGTTTCTTTTTGTCTGCCAGAACTTTCTCAAACGCGATTTTCAGTCCGAACGTGTGGTTTGCCGCAACTTCGGAAAAGAGTTTGCCGACCAAATTCGCGTCTTCGTCGGAAGCGAGAAAAAGCGCGCCGAGCCGATTATGTTGAACGATTTGCAATTCGCTATTGATATGCACGATTCCCGCCGAAACCGCCTCGAACACTTTGTCGCTTAACCTTCCCATCATTCTCCAAAATCATCCGCCAACTAAAAAAAGCGATTCACTGCTGAATGCAATTAACAGTTCAGACATTAGTTAATTTGTCTTAATATGAATTTTTCAGACCCGATGCGGCGAAAAATACTTTAAGTTCTCAAATTTGATATGTTCGCTGTCGAACATATCTGTTAAATTACCAAAATGATGAAGATTCTACTAATTGTCTTAACATTAACTTTAACCGCAACCGCCGCGCTCGCCGCGCAGACTTCGAGCGAAAAAGAAAAAACGGCGATTCGCAGCGTGATGTCCGCGCAGAGCGCCGCGTGGAACGCCGGCGACATCGAAGGCTTTATGAAAGGCTACTGGAACTCGCCGGAGCTGACTTTTGTTTCGGGCGTCAATGTGACAAAAGGCTGGCAGCCGACGCTCGACCGTTATAAAAAATCCTACGATTCGCGAGCGAAAATGGGCATTTTGACGTTTTCCGATTTGGAAATAACAATACTTTCCAAAAACGCGGCGGTCGTGCTCGGAACGTGGAAATTGCAGCGCGAAACGGACGCGCCCGGCGGCAAATTCACGCTCATTTTCCGCAAATTCAAAGACGGCTGGCGCGTGATTCACGATCACACGAGCTAAAAAAGCGAAATTTTTTTCGATTGTTCCGCGTTTTTCGCGGGCGATTTTTTTATTGATAAACAAAAACCAAAAAGAAAATTACAATGACATTTAATCAACTGCAAAACGATCTGATCGGCGACTGGACGGGCGAAAACGTTCTGCGTTTAAGCTGGATGACGCCGTCCGAGTTCGCATCGGCTTCAAATCTGACGGCGAGAAAAGCTGTCGGCGGTAAATTTCTCGCTCTCGAATACACCTGGGAATACGACAACCAGGCGCACGAAGGTTTGCTTTTGCTCGGATTCGACGCGAAAGAGGAAATCGTCCGCGCTTCGTGGGCAGATTCGTGGCATTCGAGCGACCGACCGCTCGCGCTCGCCGGAAAGATCAGCGAACAAAACGCCGTCGAGCTTTTCGGCACATACGAAGTTCCGAATCATCCCGATTGGGGCTGGAAAATTCACGTCGCGCCGAGCGCCGACCGGCTGCGCATCACAATGTATAACGTTTCGCCCGACGGCGAAGATGATTTGGCGGTCACCGCCGATTACGAAAAAATCAGCGAATAATCGTGCGCAGTGCGAAAGGAATAATTCTTGCTTAAATAAATTTATCTGTTTTATTTCAAGACGATATATTAATTAACAAAGGGGTAAATTTATGGACGACAACAACAACGAGAAAACGCGGGAAGAATCAATCGCGAAATTAAAAGAGCTGATTAATGACATTGATTTTGCGATGTTGACGACGATCAACGGCGGGCATTTGCGTTCGCGACCGATGTCCACGCAGGAATACGAAGGCAGCGACACGCTCTGGTTTTTTACGAGCGACGAAACACACAAAGTTGACGAAATCGAAGCGGACAACCGCGTTAACGTCGCTTATTCGCGCCCGGACGACAACGTTTACGTTTCGATTTCCGGGCGCGCGTCCGTCTCGAAAGACCGGGCGAAAATGGAAGAGCTGTGGAATCCGATTTTGAAAGCGTGGTTTCCCGAAGGCTTGGAAGACCCGACGCTTTGTTTGCTCAAAGTGAACATCGAAGAAGCCGAATATTGGGATTCGCCGAACTCGAAACTCGTGCAGCTCGCCGGTTTCGTCAAAGCCATCGTCACCGGCAAACCGGCGGAAGGCGGCGAATATGGACGCGTAAGTTTGTAGTCAATTACGAATTACGAAATTACGAATTACGAATTGTTTGAAGATTGAGGAGCGCCGAAACAAAGTTTCGGCGCTCTTTTTTGTGCGCGTGAAATCTGCGGCGAAATTTTTGGGAACGGATTCTTGATTGGCGGCGTAAGAAGGTGCGTTATGAAGAACATCATTTATATTTTCGCACTTTATATTTTAACAATCGGCGGCATTTTTGCGCAGACGGCGAGCGGCGATACGCAGACGACCGCGCCGGAGATTGTCCGCGTCGAAGCCGCGCCCGACAAAGGTTTTCTTTACCCGTATTATTTGTTTGTGCCGAAAGCTTTGCGCGACGCCGACAATCAAAACAAGACGCGTTCGCTGCTTGTGCTGCCGAACAACACGGGAAAAATCAACGATGATCTCGCTTTTCACGAAGCGGACGTGAAAAAACGCATCGCGCAAAACGGCGCGGTGTTGAGCGAGATGAATCTGACGTTGCTGATGCCGGTTTTTCCGCGACCGGCAAAGGATTCGACCGTTTACACGCATTCGCTCGACCGCGATGTGATGACGACCGACAGAAAAGAGTATCAACGCCTCGATTTACAGCTCGCCGCGATGATCGCCGACGCACGGGCGCGGCTTGAAAGCGAACAAATTAAGCTCGAAAAACAAGTTTTGATGATGGGTTATTCAGCTTCCGGGATGTTCGTCAATCGTTTCGTCTTCTTGCATCCGGAAATGGTCAAAGCCGCCATCGTCGGCGCGCCGGGCGGCTGGGCAATCGCGCCGGTCGGCACGTATCAAAAGAAAAAACTGACGTATCCGGTCGGCACGAGCGATTTAAAAGAGATTTCCGGCGTAAAATTCGACCTCGAACGCGTGCGCAAAAGTCCGCTGCTGATGATTTTGGGCGGACAGGACACGAACGACGCCGTGCCGATGGGCGACGCTTACGACAAACGCGAAAGCGAATTGGTCATTTCCCTTTTCGGCAAAACGCCGGTCGAGCGTTGGAAATACACCGAGACGCTGTATCGCGAAAACGGGCTGGAGGCGGAGTTCAAACTTTACCCGAACGCGACGCACCAGATGACCAAAGAAATGCGCGACGATATGATCGCGTTTATCAGAAAACACGCGCTTTGAAAAAGGTTGTTCGGAGACGCGTTTCGTTATAAAGTTTTCGTTAAAGACTATTTTATGAAACCGCAGATGAACACAGATAAACGCAGATGAAATCAGAAGTAGAGTCCGCGTTCGTCTGCGTTCATCTGCGGTTTTGTTTAAATAAGAATTCTTTTTTATTTACAGCGAAAACTTTATGAAAAATCTTCTTTTACTCGTCGCACTGCTCGCATTTTGTTCGCCGCTCGTCGCGCAGAACAACACGATTCAGCAATATCTCAACATTCGCTCGGCAAGCTCGCCTTCATTGTCCGCTGACGGCAAGCGGCTTTTATACCTGACGAATGTTTCCGGCACATCGCAAATCTGGGCGATTGATTTGCCCGACGGAAAGCCGAAACAGATTACGAATTACGAAGATAACGTCGGTTTTATCGCGCGTTCGCCAAATGGCGACGGCGTGATTTTCGGCAAAGCGCGCGGCGGCGACGAAAATACGCAGTTTTTCTGGATGCGGGAAGACGGCGCGAACGTTCGACAATTAACCGACGCCGCGCAAATTCGCCACAACTTCGGCGAATGGTCTCGTGACGGCAAAACGATTTATTATGCGTCGAACAAACGCGACAAAAATTGGTTCGACATTTACCAAATGGACGTGGCGAGCGGCAAAGAGGAAATGATTTTGCAGCACGACGGTTCAAATTCCGTCGCGGCGGTTTCCAATGACGGCTCGAAAATCATCGTTTCGCGCTCGTCCGTGCGATTTAGTTTGGATAATGATTTGTATCTGCTCGACACGAAAACCAAACAAACGACGCATCTCACGCCGCACGACACGGCGACGCAGTTTGACAACGTGCATTTCATCAACAACCGTGAAATTGAATTTTCGACTAATCATCAGCGCGAATTTATGAGTCTGGCGAGAATGTTTCTCGACGGAAAAACAGTGCGAGTTTTGGAAAACTCCGATTGGGATGTGGAT
>SXVE01000521.1 GCA_005790265.1 Acidobacteriota bacterium
ACGGTTATTTTAGAGCCGCAGGCGGTTGCCGACGTGCTCGGTTCGCTGGCGTTCGGCTTTAACGCGCGCAACGCCGACGAAGGACGCAGTCCGTATTCCGCGCCCGGCGGCAAAACGCGTCTCGGCGAAAAAGTTTTCGACGAACGCATCAGCGTTTTGAGCGATCCGTGGAACGCAGAAATTCCCGGATCACAATCGTCGCAGGGCGGAATTCCGTCGCAGAAAATTTATTTAGTCAAAAACGGCGTGCTCGAGAATTTGATTTACAACCGTTTTTGGGCGCAAAAGCAATCGAAAGAGCCGACGCCCGGACCGGTCAACACGATTATGGAAACGAGCGGCAAAACGGCGACGCTCGAAGAAATGATCGGTTCGACGAAACGCGGTTTGATCGTCAGCCGTTTCTGGTATATTCGCTCGACCGACCCGCGCACGGCGAGTTTGACCGGCTTGACGCGCGACGGCGTGTGGTACGTCGAAAACGGAAAAATTCAATATCCGGTGAAAAATTTCCGCTTCAATCAATCAATTATTCAAATGCTCGCGCCCGGCAACGTCGAAATGGTCGGCGCATCCGAACGCGTCGGCAGCTCCGAAGGCGGCGGCGCTTCATTATTGCCGACGCTCAAATTAAAATCTTTCAATTTCACGTCGCAGTCCGAAGCCGTTTAGGTTCAGCGGGAAAAGCCAGATCATTATAAATTCGCGAAAGTGCGAAACGGAAAACGCGTCGGCATTAAATCGTACGCGCGTTCGCTTCGCACTTTCGACGTTTTGGTCAGCAAGTTTTTTTGCAATTTTCCCACTGCAATCAAAAAACAAGCGGCGAAACAATTAAACCTTAACAAAATTCGGCGAAACGCTTATAATTGAAACTGCGCGCAGAAATTTCAAACGTTGTTGGGGTGAGATCGGCAAAACGCTTTTAATGTAAACAATTTATGATTGAAAAACTCACCGTCGTTTTTTTTATTTTCTTGTGTCTGATTCTGGGCGCGTATCTGATTCTCTCACCGTGGACGAGCGTTTTTGGAAGCTGGGACAACAATTATTTGCTCGTTCTCGTTACCGATAAAACAAATTTCCCGATTTTGCAGAAAACTGTTGCCTCAACGTGGTTTCGCGGTGCGATTACCGGACTCGGCGTGTTAAATGTCATTATTGCGGTCTGGGAAATCGTTCATTTCCGGCAAAGCGTCGAAATGTTGCGAGAAAACGATTTAAGAGCAAATCGCCAATCGAGCAAGCGCGTTTAGAAAACGAAAGTGAGAAATTTTTTACCGCTTCGTCAACCGCTGATTTACTTGATAACAAAAGGCGAATTAACCGACGCAAATTTTGTCGCAAATCAAAACCAGACATTGCAAACGATTAAAATTGCCGTTCAAAACAAAATTCCGCTCGTTCAAATTCGCGAAAAACAACTTTCCGCTCGATTATTATTTAAATTAACAGCCGAAATTGTCGCCATCGCTGAAAAATCAAATACGAAAATTCTCGTCAATGACCGCGCCGACATTGCGCTCGCGGCAAACGCGCACGGCGTTCATCTGACCGAAAAATCGCTTTCCGCCACGATTATTCGCGCGAATTTTCCAGCGGATTTTATCATCGGCGTGTCGGCGCATTCGCTCGAAAAAGTTTTGGAAGCGAAAAATCAGCAAGCCGATTTCGCCGTTTTCAGCTCAATTTTTGCAACGCCGAACAAAGGTGAACCGCGCGGATTGAAAGTTCTGCAAACAATCTGCGAGGCAGCGAAACCGTTTCCCGTCATCGGTTTAGGCGGAATTAACGAAACGAATTATCAATCCGTAATAAAAGTCTCAAACGGTTTGGCGGCGATTCGATTTTTAAACGAAACGGAAAATCTGCGAAAATTGGGTGAAGAATTTTATAGATAATTTGCGCCGAGAGAAAATTCGCTCGATCAAAAAACTGTAATAACGAATGATAGAAAAATCCAAAATCAAAAATCAAAAATCAAAAATCTGCCTGACCGTCGCCGGACTCGATCCGTCGGGCGGCGCGGGAATTATCGCCGATATTAAGACTTTTTCGGCGTTCGGCTGTTTTGCGACTGCCGCCGTCGCTTCGCTGACGTTTCAGAATACGACCGGAGTTTTCGGCGCGGCAAATCAAACGGCGGAAACGGTGCGCGCGCAAATCGAGCCGATTTTACAGGATTTTGCGGTTGACGCCGTGAAAACCGGAATGCTGCCGACTGGCGAGATTATCGAAACGGTTGCTGATATTGTCGCCGAATATAAACTTGAAAACTTCGTTGTTGATCCGGTCGTGCGCTCGACTTCCGGTTTTGATTTGATTGATGATGCGGCGCTGCAAGTTCTAATCGAGAAACTTTTTCCGCTTTCCGTCATCGTGACGCCGAACATTTCCGAAGCCGAACGCATCGCGCGAATGCCGATTGAAAACGAACGCGACATCGAAAAAGCCGCGCGAATTATGCAGAATGTCGGCGCGCGAAATGTCTTGATTAAAGGCGGACATCTTTTTGCTAAAGACGTTCAAAGTGAAAAACGAATCGCCAGAGATTTTCTTTTCGCCGGTGAGAATCTGCACATTTACGAAGCCGATTTTATCGAAACCGACGCGACGCACGGAACCGGCTGCACGCTCGCAGCGGCGATTGCGGCAAATCTCGCCAACGGAAAATCTCTTATCGAAGCAGTCGAAACGGCGAAAAGGTTTGTCACCGCCGCAATCAAAACCGCGCCGCACATCGGACGCGGACATTCACCGATCAATCAGTTGGTTGAGATTTGAAGTGCAAGAGATAGGACACGGATTTAACGGACAAAGCACGGATTAAAACGGATCAATACTTGTGCAAAAAAATATCCGTCTCGACCGGTCTTTTCCGTTGAATCCGTGTCCTATTCTCTATTTAGCCGGTTTGAAAATGCTCGGAGTTTCGTAGGTAACGCCGAAGGTGACGCCGGTGCGCGGGCTGTTGCGCGTGAAACCGAAGATTGCGGCGGTGTCGAAACGCAAGCCGGACGCTTTGATTTG
>SXVE01000522.1 GCA_005790265.1 Acidobacteriota bacterium
GATTTTTTCGCGCGTTCCCTGCAAAAGCAGCGCGTCGCCGAACGCGAGCGGAATTTCCGCCAAATCAACGATGATTTCCTGATCGCCGCGCCAAACGGCGAGCGCCGTCATGCCGTATTTTTCGCGAAAATGTGATGACCGCAAAGTTTCGCCGATCAGACGCGAACGCGGCGCGAGCATCGCTTCGACGACTTCGACGCGCGGCGACTGCAAATCGTTCTCGCTCCATTCGGACGCGGGCAGAAATTCCATAAACGGCTCGACATCGCGTTTTTTAAAGTCGTCTTCGTCGCCTTCCAAAACTAAAGTGTCGCCGTCTTTGATCTCGGTTTCAGGCGAAAGCGCGAACATTTTTTTGTTTTTGCGCTCAATCGCGACGACGCTGACGCCGAAATCTTCGCGCAGATGACTTTCCGACAAAGGTTTATCAATCAAGCTCGATTTTTCGGGAACGCGGGCGCGAAACAAATTTTCGTCTAAGTGATAAGCGGTGATCAAATCGCTTTGTTCTTCTTTGGTCGGCGCGAGCGTTCGCTCAATCGGCGAATCGCCGGGCAGAAATTTTCTGCCGATAAACGCAACATATAAAACGCCCGCGACGACCATCGGAATGCCGACCGGCGCGAAATCGTAAAGACTGAAACCTTCGATATTGTTGTCGTGCAAAATCGAATTAATCACGATGTTGGAAGTCGTCAAAAGCGTCGCCATTCCGCCCAAAATCGTGCCGAAAGCGAGCGGCATTAAGAGTTTTGACGTGTTGACGTCGGCTTTTTTCGCCGCGCCCGACGCCGCCGGTAGTAAAACCGCCGCCGCCGCGATGTTGTTCATAAAAAGCGACAAAAACGCGCCCGCCATCATCACGACGACGACCAGACGCAGCTCGCTTTTGCCGCCGACTTTTAAAAGGATATTGCCGACCTGTTCGGTCACGCCGGTTTTTTGCAGCGCTTCCGCCAGAATAAAAATCGCCATAATCGTAATCACGGCGGAGCGCGAAAAACCGGAAAACGCTTCCTGCGTCGTCAAAACGCCGGACACGCCAAGCGCGACGACGACCAGCAGCGCGACTAAATCGGAAGGAACTTTATCAACTAAAAAAAGAATTAAAGCGGCAATCAGAATTGCGAAAGTGATGATTAATTGCGTGTCCATCTAAATCAGCTTTCAATTATAGACGGCGCGGTGCGGCGTTTCAAAAACGGTTTTGTCAAAAAAGCGAAATCCGCTCCGTTTGTTTTATTTGATTGATTTATTTAATCGAACGCTAAAAATTTCCCGTCCGTCGCGCGCGCGTTTGCTATACTATTTTTATTAATAATTAAACATGGGTTTTGCCGAATGAAATTTTGCATTCGACGAATTATCTAACGAACAGGGGAAAGGAAAATGAATAAAAAAACCGCTTACGGCATCGCCGTATTTTGCATTCTGCTGCTGAATGCAACTCTTCTCTTCGCGCAAGCCACGCGCGAACTGCGCACCATTCAGGGAAATTACAACGACACAGCGACGATTAAGCCGACGGTCGAACGCATCAAATCGCTCAAGCTGCCCGCCGGTTTTTCGGTCGCGAAATACGCCGAAATCACCAATCCGCGCATTTTAGCCGTTTCAAATGACGGCACCGTTTACGTTTCGCAGCGCACGCCCGGAACGCTTTCGATGCTGAAAGATACGAACGGCGACGGCGTGGCGGACGTTCAAAAAGTCGTCGCCGAAAAAAAACAGATGCACGGCGTTTACGTTGACGGAAACAAAATTTATCTCGTCACCGTCAAAGAAGTTTTCGTCGCCGACATCAAATCTGATGGAACACTCGGCGAACTGAAAATGCTGATTGACGATCTGCCTGACGCCGGACAGCATCCGAATCGCACGATTGCGGTGCAGAACGGCAAATTATGGATTACGGTCGGCTCGACCTGCAACGCGTGCGACGAATCAACGCCCGAAGCGGCGACGATTTTGACGACCGATCTCGACGGCAAAAATCGCCAAATCTACGCTTCCGGTTTGCGCAACACGATCGGTTTCGGCTGGCATCCGATTTCCAAAAAACTTTTCGGAATGGATCACGGCATTGATATGCTCGGCGACAACGATCAGGAAGAAGAATTCAACGAAATCAAGCAAAACGCGAAATACGGCTGGGCTTACGTTTACGCGAACGCGAAATTAAATCCGCACAGCGTCGTGCCGAAAGAACTCGGTTTGACGAACGCCGATTGGGCGAAACAATCGGAAAATCCGGTTTTGCTTTACACGCCGCACGCCGCGCCGATGCAGATGGCGTTTTACACCGGCGCGCAATTTCCCAATGAGTATAAAAACGACGCGTTCGTCGCAATGCGCGGTTCGTGGAATCGCGTTCCGCCGTCCGGTTACGAAATCGTCCGCGTTCGTTTCGATCAGAGCGGAAATCCAACGAAAATCGAACCGTTTCTCACCGGATTTCTCGTCAAAGGCGGCGCGCCCGACGGCAAAGACGCGCATTTCGCGCGCCCGGTCGGACTCGCGCAGCTGAAAGACGGCTCGCTTCTTTTAACCGACGACACGAATAACATCATTTACCGCATCAGTTACAATGAAAAAACAGTTCCGCCGATTATGTCGCGCGAAGACGTTTCGATGAAATTAGCGGAAACGGCGAACGCGCCCGCGACGATTCAGGTTAAATCTTCCGCGTTTGCGAATATGGGAATGCTTGCCGATAAATATTCGGCGTATTTTCAGGACGTGACGCCGGAAATTTCGTGGTCGAACGTGCCGAAAAACGCCAAATCAATCGTTGTGATGATGGAAGACCCGGACGCATCTCTGAAACCCGTGACGCATTGGCTCGTCGCTAATATTGCGCCGACCGTCACCGGATTTCCCGAAAATATGGCGAAAACCGAAACGGCGATGGGCGCGGTGCAGGGCGCGAATCAAAACGGCAAAATCGGTTATTACGGACCGATGCCGCCGCCCGCCGACAAACCGCACAATTATCATTTTCAAGTTTTCGCGCTCGACACGAAATTGAATTTGCCGAGCGGTTACAATCGCCAGGCGCTGCTCGACGCGATGCGCGGGCACGTCATTGCCAAAGGCGAAATCGTCGGAACATATCAGCGCAAACCGGACGTGCGCGAGAAAAAGCAAAGAGCTTAACCGCAGATAAACGCAAATAAACACAGATTTTAATGGTAAAAAACTACAAATCAACAATTTCAAAAATCCGTTCTTTATCCGCGTTTGTCTGCGTGCATCTGTGGCTAATTTTTCTTTCTTCAAATGTTTTCGCGCAGACGATTTCGGGAATCGTCACCGACCAGAAAAACGC
>SXVE01000523.1 GCA_005790265.1 Acidobacteriota bacterium
TATGGAAAAGTCCGGCAATTCGCTGATTAAAGTGGTCAAGGAAACAAAAGATAACGGCGTAGTCGCCAAAGAACGATTCGCCAATAAAGAAGGATTGAGAATCAGCCTTGCCGATTCAAAGGAAAAACTGCCGCAGTGCGCCAACGCCGGAAACGATCAGTGCGGCATTCGTCTCGACGGCGCCGCCGACGGTAAAGGCGGCAGCGGCAGCGCCGCCAGCGGTTACGGTTATCAGCCGAAATCTCTCCGAGGAATGTCAACTCCTTATGTAACGACGCGCGTGAACGGAAACAGGCTCGCCGTCAGCAATCGTCAGGTGTGGATCAAGATTGAGACCGTCAAATTCAATTCCGACACCGAAGAGCCGGAAATCGAGGATGTAACCGAAGATATTCTCAGCTTAGGCGTGACCAAGCCGATTGTTGATACGAACGGTTCGGGCGCCAATCTGCAAATCAAAAATGTCGGCGACAGTTATCTTTATACGACCGACACCGATTCGCGCTCGATAGTCAATCTCCAGCAGTTTGCCATCGAAGGCGATTTTATCGGTTCGTCAAGCAATTACCTGCGGAATCAAACGATCAACTCGAAAAAATATAATTTCGTTGTCAGAAAAAAGGATATTAAATCAACCGTTAATAATATTATCGCCTGCAACAGCAGCAACGCTTCGTCTAATCATAATTACTGCACCGACGAAGACGGTTTTGCGACGGCGGTCGGTTCAAGTTCCAGCGTCTCGGACGATGAAAGCGCGCATTACAAACTGGCGAGTTTTGACAACGGAATTACGAATTCAAGTAAAGCCAGAGTCGCGATAGTTCCGTTTCCGATTCAATTTCAGGATACGCGGGAAGGAAATCGTTCGAACAGCACCGGCAATTTGTCGGGCGGACAGGTTTTTCGCAACGGAGTAATGAGTCTGGTTGACATCAATGTCGGAAATTTACGACGCTTTTTCAATAAAGAATTCGACAGCAATCTTCCGAACGATACGCTCTATGCCAAAAACCACAGCAACCAATCGTTAAAAGCCGAGAATGTTCCGAGCAATCGCGGCTGGGTAATGTATTTTTCAGATCGGCGCGGCGACGCGGATTTTGACGGCAGATATAAAATGGAGGATGTTAAGCCGGGCAGCGACGACAAAATTGACGAAGACATCAACTACGATAACGTGATTGACGAAGCTGGTGAAACTTCGGAATCGCCGGACGCGGATTCGACCGTTGATGCTTCTTACGCGGCGGTAACCGATCATTCTTACTATCGGCGCGGCGTTCGTTTGATCAACGGCGAAGTTTTGCCGGGAAACTACGATTCCGCCAGTCCCGAATTAACTACGGGCTTTACGCTGGCTTCGGAAAACGGGATTTATACGTGGGGAAATTACAATGTGCAGTCGGTCAGCGTTGCCACCGGAACCGCCGCGACGACTTCGGATAAATATTCGCCGCAGGGAAAAACCGCGCAATTAACCGGAACGACCAACGGAAATCTGCATATTCCCGCCGCGCTGATCGGCGATGCGGTCACGATTTTGTCGAATAACTGGAACGACGCGAAAGGTTTTGCTTTTCCGAACGACTTGACCAAAAGGACGGCGACCAGCACTTACGTTCGTTTTGCGATGCTCGCAGGCGACCCGATTACCGGACGATCACCAAACGAAGGGTTGAACGGCGCGCAGAACGGCGGTTTGATTAACTTTAAACGATTTCTCGAATCGTGGTCGGATGATCGCTTGAATTATTCCGGTTCGCTCGTTAATTTATTTAATTCATTTAATAATAACGGACGACACAAACCCAACTTCGCCACTTACAATCCGCCGACGCGCGACTGGACTTTTGAAGAATCATTCAAAGACCCGAATCGCCTGCCGCCGGGAACGCCCTTCGTTTATTACATTGATTTCACCGGTTTTGAACGCCTCAACGAGTAGTTCAAATTCAGCGAAACGAATAAAAAGGCGGGGGATTTGTTTGATTTCCCCGCCTTTTTGTTTGTTCCGTCGACACTGGCAGTGTCAAAATGTATTTTATGCGGAATGTGAACAAAAAGATGACGGAGCTCGCCGAAATTGTCAAACAAAACGGCGGACGCGCGATGCTCGTCGGCGGCTGCGTGCGTGATGAATTGATGGGCGTCGAGCCGAAAGATTGGGATTTGGAAATTTACGGCGTCGAACCGCAACGCCTGCGCGAAATTCTCGATTCGTTCGGTAAAGTTGATGCGGTCGGCGAAGCGTTTACGGTTTATAAAATCGGCAATGATCTGGATGTCGCGCTGCCGCGCCGCGAGCGAAAAACCGGAAAAGGTCATAAAGGTTTCGTCGTCGAAGGCGATCCGCAGATGAGTTTTGCGGAAGCCGCGCGCCGCCGCGATTTTACCGTTAACGCGATTATGCAGGACGCGCTGACCGGTGAAATCATTGATCCATATGACGGGCGCGCCGACATTGCAAACAAAATTCTGCGCGTCGTCTCGAGCGATACTTTCGCCGAAGATAGTCTGCGAGTTTTGCGCGCCGCGCAATTCGCCGCGCGTTTCGGTTTTGCGATTGATGAAGAAACAATCGAAATCTGCCGCGCGATTGATTTGACGGATTTGCCGAAAGAACGCATCTGGGGCGAATTTGAAAAACTGCTTTTGAAGTCGGAAAAACCGTCAATCGGACTCAAATATTTTTACGAATTAAACATCGCCGCGCAATTATTTCCCGAACTCGTCGCGCTTCAAGGCGTTCCGCAGGAAGCCGAATGGCATCCGGAGGGAAATGTTGATGTTCATACGCTGATGGTCGTTGACGAAGCGGCGAAATTGATCGGCGATTTGCCGTATGCGAAACAAATTACGGTAATGCTGGCGGCAATCGCGCACGATTTCGGGAAACCGGCGACGACGCAATTTTTCGACGGTCGCTGGCGCTCTCACGCGCACGATGAAGCGGGCGTTGCGCCGACCGTTTCTTTTCTCGATACCTTGGGAATTTTCACGCTCGACGGTTACGACGTGCGCGCGCAAATCGTTCAACTCGTGCGTTATCACCTGCTTCCGGGAATGTTTTACAAATCTCAGCCGGGCGACGGCGCGTTTCGACGTTTGGCTCGCAAAGTCGAACCGGATTTGCTGTATCGCGTTGCCAAAGCCGATTCTCTCGGCAGAAATCCCGATTGGCTGCCGCGCGAAAAATGGTTTAAAGCCGAGGCGCAGGAATGGTTTATCGAACGCGCGCGCAGTTTGAAAGTTGAAACCGAAGCGCCGCAACCGATTTTGATGGGCAGACATTTGATTGATTTGGGTTTGAAGCCGTCGGCGCAGTTCAAAAAAATTCTCGATGCGGTTTATGAAAAACAGCTTGACGGGCAAATTACGGAATTGAAAGCGGCAATCGAAGAAGCGAAAAAGCTGATCGAGAACGGCGATTGAAAAAGCCGAATCGCAATAAAGACTTGTCGAAAAACGCATTTTTCAGTTAAAATTCGCACAGTTTAGGCGCGCCCGTGTTACCCGAATCGAATGAACGAAACTGAAAAACGGTCGGAAAATTCCGCCGAAAATCTCAAAACAACCGTTGTCTGCTTCATCATCGCGACGTTTTTCGTTTACTACTTCAGCAACCCGAAACCGCAGCAATATTACGATTACACGTTTCGCGTCGCCGAAAACTTTTTGCGCGGCGGAGGCGTCGGATTCGCCGAAAAGCCGCCGTCGTGGCTCAATGAATTTGTGCCGTTCGCCGGTGAATGGTTTTCGGTTTTTCCGTTCGGCGCAATTGTCACGATGTTGCCTTTCGCCGTTCTCAAACTGCTCGGAATCGTCAAAGAGATGCCCGGCGCATTCATCGCGGCTTTGTCGGCGAGTGCCATTGCGTTTTTTTTATTTTTAATCAGCGCGCGTTATGAGCACAGTTGGAAAAAACACGTTCTGTTAATCGCGAGCGTTCTGTTCGGCACGTGGATGTGGACGAATTTGACGTTTGCCGGCGCGTGGCAATTGGCGCTCGGTTTGGCGATGATCGGCGAACTCGGCGCGATTTATTACACAATTTATAATCCGAAACCTTTATTGGCGGGCGCTTTTTTCGCGCTTGCTTTCGGCAACCGGACGGAAAATCTCTTAACCGCGCCTATTTTTATGTTTCTGCTCGCGCGAAACGACAATTCGGAAAATTTGAATAGTGATGCGGCGTTAATCGAAAATCCTGACGAAAAAAGTCGCCAAAAGAAAACCGCAAAATCGCTGCGCGCAAAAAACCAAATTGCAAAATCGCCGAAACAAATCGCGTTTCCGCATCTGAAAAACGAAACAGCGCGGCTGAAAGCGAAAATCGCCGCCGATCCGCGCGGTTTGATTCAAACTTTAGCCGCATTCTGCGTCGTGCCGTTTGTGCTCGGCGTTTCAACGTTAATTTATAACTACGTTCGTTTTCAATCGTTTACCGATTTCGGTTACGCGCGCATCCCGGGCGTTTTGGACGAACCGTGGTACAAACACGGCATTTTTTCGCTTTATTACATTCCGGGACAAGCGTGGGAAATGCTTTTTCGATTGTGGGAAACGAAAAACTATTTTCCGTATTACGTGCCGAACGGTTTCAGCAGCTCGATTTTATTTTCCAGCCCGTTTCTTTTTTTCGTTTTTCGGCGCGGCGCGCGAGACAAA
>SXVE01000524.1 GCA_005790265.1 Acidobacteriota bacterium
AATCCTCAACCGAAAGCTGTAATTCTTGCGTTTGTAACTCTTTATGAGATACGTGCCTGCTTACATTGAGAAGACGGGAGAGGAAAATATTTTTGCAAACTTTGCGTAAATATTTTCCTCTCAAAATTTTTATTTCGCTGCTGCCGGTAAATCGGCGACCAATCTGAGCGAAACCGAAAGCTCGTCGAGCTGGAAATGCGGGCGCAAAAACGCGACGGCGCGGTAAGCGCCCGGTTTGCCCGGAACTTCCGCCACGTCAATTCTCGCTTCGCGCAGCGGGCGCGACGCTTTCGCGTTCTGGCTCGCCACGTCCGAATCGAGCACGTAATTGTTGATCCAGCGATTTAAGAAATCCTGCGCTTCCTGCCTGGACATAAAGCTGCCGATTTTGTCGCGCATCATCGCTTTCAAATAGTGCGCGAAACGCGAAACGGCGAAAATATACTGCAGCTGCGTTGACAGGCGCGCGTTGGCGTTTGCCGAATCGGTGTCGTATTTTTTCGCTTTGTTCGCCGACTGCGTTGCGAAAAACGCCGCGTAATCAGTGTTTTTGCAGTGGACGAGCGGAATAAAACCGTTGTCGGCAAATTCTTTTTCGCGGCGGTCGGTGATCGCCACTTCGGTCGGGCATTTCATTGCGACTTCGCCTTCGTCCGTTTCAAACGTGTGCGTCGGCAAACCGTCAACTAGTCCGCCGCCTTCGACGCCGCGAATCGCGACGCACCAGCCGTGCATCGAAAACGCTTCGGTGAGGCGCACGCCCAATGCATAAGCGGCGTTGCTCCACAAATATTTCGAGTGATCTTTGCCGGTCACGTCTTCCTCGAAATTGAACGTTTCAATCGGGCGAGTCGCCGCGCCGTACGGTTCGCGACCGAGCACGCGCGGCAGCGTCAGACCGACGTAGCGCGAATCTTCCGATTCGCGGAAAGAGCGCCATTTCATATACTCCGTGCGGTCGAAAATCTTGGAAACGTCACGCACTTCCGACATCTGCGAGTATTCGTCCCAACCGAACAGTTCGGGCGAAGCCGCGCTCAAAAACGGAGCGTGAGCCGCCGCCGCGACGCCCGCGATTTTTTCGAGCAGAGCCATATCCTGTGGGTGATTGCTGAATTCGTAATCGCCGATCAGCGCGCCGTACGGAGCACCGCCGAACGTGCCGTATTCTTCTTCGTAGATTTTTTTGAACAGCGCCGACTGGTCAAATTCGAGCGCGCGTTCCAAATCTTTCAAAAGGTCTTTTTTGGAAACGCTCAACACGCGAATTTTCAGCATCGTGCCGGTTAAACTGTTCATCACCATATGATTGAGACCGCGCCACGAACCTTCCAGTTTTTGAAAGTCCTCGTGATGCATAATCTCGTTCATCTGTTCGGTCAAAAGGCGATCAATTTCGGCGATGCGCGTGTTAATCGCGACATCCATATTTTTCGACATCGTCAGCTCGCCCGCCATCACCTGACCGACAAATTCGCTGATCATATCTTTGGCGCGTTCTTTTTGATAATCGTCGCGCGCCATTTTGCCTTCGGTCAAAATCTGGTCGAGCAGGCTGCCTTCCTGTTCCTGCGTCTGCACCTGCGCTTCTTGTAATGTTTGCTCAGCCATCGCTTATTCCTCCTTTTTGCCGTCCAGACCGAGAGCATCGCTTAATTGCTGCTGCTTGTCGGTGTTGGAAATAATGTCGTTTAAGATATTTTCCAGTTTTTCATTGCCGTCCATTTTCGAGCGGAGATCGGACAGTTTTTGTCTGGCTTCGACTAACTTGCGCAGCGGTTCGACTTGCTGAACGATGTTGTCCGGCTCAAAGTCTTCCATTTTGTTGAATTTCAGCTCAACACCGACTTTGCTGCCGTCGTTCTGCAATTTATTGTCAACGTTAAAAGCGAGACGCGGCTTCATTCCGGACAGCACCTGGTCAAAATTATCGCGATCAATTTCGACGAATTTGCGGTTTTTCAGCGCGGGCAGCGCTTCTTCCGGTTTTCCGACGAAATCGCCCATCACGCCGACGACGAACGGCAGCTCTTTTAATTCAATCGCTCCGCCGACTTCTACATCGTAAGTGATTTGGATACGAGGCGGACGCACGCGATCAATTCTATGTTGCAGACTTTCTTTTTTTGGCATTAGCTTGCTCTCCTTTTTAATCAATTTTTGGTAAATTTGCTACTCGTTAACAGTAATTTAATAACTTGACGATGAATCGTCCTCGCCGGTGTTGAATCCGAGCGTTTGGCGCAGATTGTAAAGCACGCTTTCATCTTTAATCACATCTTGCAGCCAGCTTTCCAGCGGCATGTGTCCCCATTTCACGGCGCGCGTCACCAGGTATGAAACCGGACTGTGCGGTTCGGTTTTTTGAAAAAAATCGGCGATGTCCGCCAGTCTTTTCAGCGCGTCGGCGCGGTTCTGAATCGCGCCCGCAACAGTATTGACGCGCACGCCCGTCGCCGCTGCGCCGTCGCCGTTTTCGCTCGTTGCCGTTTCGATTTCCGCCGCCGTATCGTCCGGTTCTTCCTGCCGTTTTTCGTCCAAAATTCGCTTAACCTGAGTATGAACGTCTTCCAGCGCTTTTTTCAGGCTCGAAAGACCGGGCATTTGGTTGCGGTCGAATTTTTCTTCGATGACGCGGTTGAGTTCGTTAAATTCCGTCCAGCATTCTTCCGCGGCAAAATTTATTTCTTCGCAAAAAGCGCGTCTGGTCGCCGCTTTCGCTTTGCGCCACTGCTCGCCGGTCGCGCGTCTTTCCGTTTCGGCTTGTTTTTGCAGCTCGCGGTATTTTTCCTGATCGCTCGAACTTAAAGTATCGAGATTTTCGGGAATATCAAAGGTTTTTGAATCTTCCCAATCGAGATAGCTGTAACCGTCGCCGCCGGTGATTTTTATGCTTTTGACCGCCATTAAAAACGGGTAAGTTTCCATCCACGAAATGGCGTTGGCGCGACCTTCCATATCGCCTTCGTCAATTTCCGGATGCAGCGTTTCCCAAAAGTTTTCCTGCAAACCGGAAATCAATTTGAAACTGTCGCGCAAGCCCGCGAATCCGAATTCTTTGGTCAGCGCTTCCGCCAGCCAAACGCTGATCTGCAAATCTTTCGTCTCCGTCGTCAGAGCCGGAACCGCCAAATTTATCACTTGCCGAAAATCGGCGATTTTTAACTCCGTTTGCCATGCGCCTTGATTTAATGTGTCGTCGGCGCGGCGCGCCTCGGCGATTTGGTCGTAGATGCCCGAATAACGCAGATATTCGCCCGAAGGGTTTTCTTCGGAAATCGGTTGCAGCAGAGTTTCGAGGTCAATCACCGGCGGCTTCTGAAGTTCTTCGCTCATCAGAACAGTAGCTCCTTAAAATTCACGGATCAGCAAGTTTTAATTTTGTTATTATTTAGGGCTTAAAAATTTAATAATCCAAATACGGCTGCAAGTCAAGCATTTTTCGTTTCGGTCTCCGCGAAATCGGTTTATCTGCTTTCGATCAACAAATAAAAGCGTTGCCATTGATCTTTATTCGGCGGTTTCGTGTAGAAATTCAATTGTCCGAATATCAAGCAGCGATTTGTCTTTGCCGTCCATCCAGTAAAGTTTGATTCCTTCGCCGATGAACAATTCATCGCCCGCATCGCGCCAATCGGTCATTCTGCCGAGCCGCACCTGATCGCTGCCGGATTTCCACGAATCGTTGTACAGCGCGGGAATAAACATTTCTCCGTTCGTTCCGTTCGTCAATTCGACTTGCGCTTGAATCCAGTAAAGATCGCGCAGTGATTTCGGCGCGAAAAACTCGATTTTCTGCACTTGTTCAAACGGCAGCCAAACGTACGTATCTTTCAAAATCGCTTCAAAAACGCACATCGTCGCGTCGTTATAATCGCGAAAATCGCTGTACTGCTCGCCGTCGTTGATTTTGCACGCAAACGCCGGACGATTTTCTTCGACCGAATCCAAAACGGCGCGCGCTTCACTGACGTTGCCTTCGCGCAGACGATTGTTCGCGGCGAGTAAATCTTCGACATAATCGGGCGGCGTGAGCAAATATTCCGGCTTTAATCCGCCTTCAAAAAAGCGCGCGCGGTCGCGTTCGGCTTTGAAATTCTGCCGGTAAATCGCCGAACCGATCATTGTTTTCGCGTCCTGATGACCGATTACCTCGAGCTGGCGTTCGGCGCGTTCCCAATCGCCGGAAAAACACGAAAGCTCGAAAAGAAACGTGCGCGCCGCTTGATCGGTCGGATTGTTTTTCACCGTCGCGAGCGCCGCTTCGACCGCGCTTTTCAAGTTTCCGTCGTCGAGATGTTGTTTGGCTTCGTTCATAATGTTTCAGGTTTCAGATTTCAGGTTTCAGGTTTCAGGAAATTGATTTTCGCTTGAGACTTGAAACCCGAAATCTAAAACTTATTTCAACAGATTTTGCGGCGCTTTGATCGAGCGGAAAATATTTCTGTCAAACAAATCGCCGCCGCTCGGTTTAACAGTCGCCGTGACGGTTTTGCCGCCCAATTTATAAGTTAAAACGTATTCGCCGCTCGGCTGTTTCTGCGGATTTCCCGCATCAACGAATTTGAACAATCCCCAATTTCCGGGATACTTCAGCGAATCGTCCGAGGCAGTTTCAACACTCGAATTCTGCATAAAACTGCGCGTGTTTGAATTACTGACGTTGCCGGCGGCGGAATTTGCCGAAGAATTTGCCGAAGAATTTGCAGGCAGCGGCGCGCCCGATGTCGAGGTCGTGCCGCCGGTCGAAGCGAAATTCATAAACACGCCGGTTTCGGACGCCGTCGCCGCCGGAAAATTGAGTTTGCTCGAAGCCGTTCCTTCGCTCGTGATTTTCTGTCCGTCAATCGTCACTTCGATCAGCGCGCCGCTCACCGGTTTCAGCTGAAATTCGTATTCAAACTGCACGGTCGGATTCGAGCCGAAAAGAGCTTTACGCAAATTAAACGCGTTGTTTAAGTAAGCGACGAATTCGTCCGAGAATTTCACCTCGCTCGTTTCTTTGACTTTTAATTGTCCGCCGGATTCTTCAAAGTATTTTTTCAAACGCTCGTCGTAAAAGCGCGATAATTTGCCGTCGGTCGGATTCAGAAAATCTTTTAATTTGTTCAAATCCGCTTCGGTTTCGCCGTTTTCAAACGGGAAACCTTTTTCGATTTCTTTGGCTTGTACCAAAAGCTGTTCGTTCCACGATTTGGAAAGCTGACTTTTCGCGTCGGTTCCGAGCAGTGCTTTCAAATTTCCGAGCGGTTCCTGCAAAAGCGTCGCCAATTCCTGACCGGCAGGCGTTTCGTTAAAATTTTTGGTCAAATTGCCGATGGCGGTATCGCCCGCGCGCAGCTTCAAACGGTCGTCTTTTTCATTGGCGAGCTCCTGCGCTATTTCCTTTAACTGATCGGCGGAAATGCCGTTAAAACGATTCTGAATTTTGCCGATTTCGGTTTGGTATCTTTCAATCGGCGCGCTGTCCGCCTGCGCTTTGCCGCCCATAAAAGAAACGAGCGGGCGAAACTCTTTTTCGACCTGCGTCGTGCCGCCCGAAGTGCTGGTCGGCGCCGGCTGCACGAAACTTTTCAGCCAGTCAATCCAGCCGACGGCTTCCGGTTTCGCCGACAAATTCGTGTTGCGGTTGATTTCGCTGAGCAAAACCTGCAGCGGCGAATTGGCGGAAGAAAATTCCTGCAAAGCGTTTTCCGCGTCTTCCTTGCTTTTATACGGACGAACGCTGACGCCTTTGACGAACGCGCGCCAGTGATCGGCGTAATCGCGAAAATAACGCGTCTCCAGCGTGCTCGCGTCGGTTGACTGCGCAAACTCTTTTTTGCCCTGTTCGCCCATTACCCAATCGTCTTCGCTTAATTTCTGGTCGGCTTCATTGATCGCCGTTTTCATCAACTGATAACCTTCGAGCGTGTAAGCGCTCGGAACCGTGTAATTTCCTTCGATAAACGAGCTGGTCGCGTCGCCGCGCGCCAGAATCGCTTCGGTCGTCGCCGCGCCGACCTTTTCGTCAACGGTTTTGGAAATTTCCGTCACGCGGCGTTTGTAATAACGAAACACGGGCGGGAAAGCCTGCAA
>SXVE01000067.1 GCA_005790265.1 Acidobacteriota bacterium
CACGCGAAAATTTCACGACAAAAATTACCAATTTTTTTGGCACTTTGATAAAAAACGGCTTTTGAAACGCTGTGAATAACTAATTGAGGTTTTTTATTGTTTTGAATACAGTTCTAAAAAACGGGCGTTTTTGATACTGCTTTTTATAATCGCTTTGTGTTAAATAAAACCTTTTCTGTGTGGAATAAAATTTGCCGACTAGAAACAGAAGCGCGGGGTTCAAATTGGAACATTATCCTGTCTAATAGAACGATAACCAAGCGTCGGCGTCTAACCCGTAGATTTATCTCCCGCCAATTGCACAAGTTGTGCAATCTTAATTTTACCAGCTAACTTCTAATTGAACTGTATTCTAAATCACTTTATCTTCTAAAAGTTTTGAGACTTTTTCCTGCAATTCATCTATGAAGTTGTCACCGACGTTTTTAATCAAACCTTGTGCTCCAACCTTTAATGCCTGCCGTTCAGTCATCGAACTGGTTCCCGTTACAAATAATATCGGCGTTTCGGTATCAAAGTTTTTTATTAAAAGGCATAATTCAATACCGTTTCCATCAGGCAAGTGATAATCAAGCAAGTAAATATCAAATTTCCTTTTGGTCGCGAGCATCAAAGCATCAGCCTTAGAGTGAGCTGACGTGCAGTCATATTGATTTAAGATAGTTGAAATTAACTCGCAAGTGTCCGGATGATCTTCGACGCACAGAATGCGTTTTTTAGTTTTTGACAAAATATGCTCCTTAAAAAACAAGCATATCTTTGGATATCAAAAAAGTGATTGTCAGTATCTTTATACTTGCGCTTGATATCTATTAATTGCAATGCAACTAACAATAAATGCAAACAGGCATCGGGAACGACCACTTCCAATGCGTCCAAATACCGTTTGATAATAAAACAATAAGGAGCGTTTTTGAGATTTTAGCAGTCAACACTTTTCAAATCGCTTTGCCGGAAAACGTCTCTTTTTAACACGCTAATCTTCCTGCATCCAGCCTTGCAAAATAGCGTAGTTGATGATGTCGCGGCGAGTCGCCATATTCAATTTTTTCAGCGCGTTCGTTTTGTGCGCTTCGACCGTTTTTACCGAAATTGTAAATTGTTCGGCGATTTCCTTGTTGCTGTAACCGAGCGCGATGTAACGAATCGTTTCCGACTCGCGTCCGGTTAACTGGTTGCCGCTCGTGTCGCCGCGCAATTTATTTGATTCTTCGGAAAAACCGCGAAAAACTTTTCCCGCAATAGCCGGGTCGAGATAGCTGTTGCCGACAGAGACCGCGCGGATGGCGCGAATTAATTCTTCGGCGGCGCTTTGTTTGAGGAGGTAGCCGGAAACTCCGGCTTGCAGTAATTCATGCACATAAGCGTCGTCGGCGTGACGAGTGAGCGTCAAAATTTTTATCTCCGGCAAAATTCTTTTCAGTTTCGCCGTCGCCACCAACCCGTTTAATTCCGGCATCGAGATGTCCATTAAACATACATCGGGCTGCCATTTCTCGGCTAATTCAATCGCCTCGCGCCCGTTTCCGGCTTCGCCGACGACTTCCATATCTTCCTGCGCATTGACGATCAGCTTTAATCCCTGTCTGACGGTGCAGTGATCGTCGGCGATCAGAACCTTTATCGTCTTTGTCATCATTGGTGATTCTCCTGTTTTTTTATTTGACGACCGTCAGCGAAACTCCAATAAAAATATTAGTTTTTGCACGCTCTCGTTGATGTTTTTTATTCAAATTGCGCCGGAACTCGAACGTAAACGGTCGTTCCGTTGCCGATTGAGCTTTCTAGCTCGATGCTGCCGCCGATCAGTTCGGCGCGCTCTTTCATGCCGAGCAGTCCCATGCCCCGGTCGTCACCGGTCAGCACCGCTTTTTTAGTCGGCTCGAATCCGATTCCGTTGTCTTCAATGATTAAAGAAACCGTTTCGTTCCGTTTTTGCAGGGAAACAACTACATTGCGTGCTTGGGCGTATTTGGCAATGTTATTTAATGCTTCCTGTCCGATGCGGTAAAGATTGATTTCGATCTCCGGCAGCAGTTTCTTGCCGTCGAGTCCGAAAAGAACAAATTCAGCCGGAATATCGAATTGCTGTGACCAATCGGCGACGTATTTTTCCATCGCTACAGCGAGACCAAAATGATCGAGCACCGACGGGCGCAGCTCCCACGCCAGGAAATCGACTTCCGCATCGATTTGCTTGATGATTGATTGCAACCCGGTGATTTGTCCGGTTAATTTCGAGTCTTCTTTGTATTGATCGATCAGTATTTGCAGGTTTAATTGCAGTCCGGTCAGATGCTGACCGATATGGTCGTGAATCTCGCGGGCGATGCGTTTTCGCTCGTTTTCCTGCGCTCGCACGATTTTGCGCAGCAAGGCAAGTCTTAATTTTTCCGATTCGACGCGTTCCGTTACTTCCCGACGTAACGATTCGTTCGACTCGTTTAACTCGCTCGTACGCTCGACGACTCTGACTTCGAGATTATCCTTCGCCGCTTGTAGTTCGTCCTGAAATTCGATTCGCTCGGTTAAATCTCTGGCGATTTTCGCGTAGCCGGTATGCTTGCCCGTTTCATCGTAAAGCGGAGTTTGCACGCCGGAGGCGAAGAAAAGCGAATTATCCTTGCGAAGGTGCCAGCGTTCGTCTTCGGCGCAGCCTTTTTCGCGGGCGGTTGTTTTTTCTTTTTCCGGAACGCCATCGGCTCGATCTTTCGGCGTAAAAAGCATGCGGCAATTCTGACCGATGGCTTCTTCAGCCGTATAGCCGAACATCTTTTCCGCCCCGGTGTTCCAACTGACGATCTCACCATCCAAATCGGAAACGAAGATGGCGTAATCTTTCACGCTTTCGACCAATTGATAAAGCAGCTCCCTGCTCCAGCCCTCTTGCTGCATTCGCTTTTCCCACTCGTTATTCATAATAATCCGGTTTCATTGCGATCAAAACCAGATAATCAGAAGTAAATCTATTAAATGTCTTATTTTAATTCAATATGAACTTTTGTAAACTTTTCACAAAGCCAAAGCTTGACCTTAATAATTAAATGAGTAAATTACCCGAAATAAAAACTTTTGTATGTTACAAAGCCGACAGACGAAAGAAATTCTTTTGGGTTAAATTACTTCTTATTCAGCAAGACGAGCGTGCAGTCAATTTACTATTGAAGGCGGAAAGCCCGTTGACAGACTTTTTGGCTTGCAGGCAAAATCTGCATTTTTCTGATTAGTGCAGAAAGCGTAAATTAGCGGAGTTTTGTTGAGTACCAAAAGTCCGGTAGCGTTTTAACCGGTGCTCGGCAAAAAATAAGGCGGCGCGCAAAAGTTGGGATGGTTCTCCTGTCTCTTGGATCCAGAGTCGGCTGCAACCCTAGCTAAAACGCGCCGCCTTGCATCCAGTCGTTAACCGGAGTCCTTTGATGTTATCAGATAAATTTCGTTTTTATGTCTGATGTGATACACACACCAAATCTCTTGTGAGTTGAGTAAAAGCGATGTCTGCGAGCCGTATTCTGTATGTTGATGACAATCGTGACGCCTACGAATTAGCTGCCGCAATTTTCAAGTATTGCGGCGTCAACTGCAATGTAATTTCGGCTGAATCGGCGCGAGAAGCGCTGGCGTTAATTGAAGAGGAATCGTTCGATATTTATATTTTCGATTATTCGATGCCGGAGATGTCCGGCATCGAATTGTGCCGTTATATCCGGCAGTTCGACGCCGATACGCCGATTGTGTTCTTTTCCGGAATGGCACGACCGAGCGACCGCACCGCAGCGTTGGCGGCGGGCGCGAACGATTACCTGATTAAACCGAACGATCTAGAGCGGTTGCCGGAAACAATCAAACGGTTTTTGGCTGACGCTCGCCAACTGCCGCCCGGAGCCGCCGGATTGCCTCTGCTTCACTAAAGTGCGCCGTAATTGGCGCTTCATTCAGCGAGATTAAAAACAACTCGCCGAAAGCGATTAAAATTAAATTTCGCGGCTTATGTTACATCGGTAACATGACTTATGAGTTGTTTGTGCTACGCTTCATTCAGTATTAACAAATTTGCTCTTTTTCAGAATCAATCACGCGTCATCGGGTCTTGCTTAGTCAAAGACTTCCTTGTGCCGTTTGCTTTTTTCTTTTTACGCAAACAGCCGAACAAGGAGATAAACCCGAATGCCGAAAGAAATTGTTCTTTCCCGCGAATCACCCGTTTCAACCAAAAATTATATTCTTAATTCGCTGCCTGCCGCCGAGTTCGAGCGGCTGCTGCCCGACTTGGAGCCGGTCAGGGTTGGTCTCGGTGCAATTCTTTATCGCCCCGAACAGACGATTGAATATGTCTATTTTCCGAACGACGCGATGGCTTCAATCGTCGCCACGACGACCGAGGGACAAAGCGCCGAAACCGGCGTCGTCGGACGCGAAGGCATCGTCGGAGTGGATGTTCTAATGGGCAGCGATATTTCGTTTAATGAAACATTTATTCAACTTGCCGGCGGCGGGTTGCGAATGAAGACATCCGTTATCAGAGAACGATTTAAAGAAGGCGGCGCGCTGCAAAATTCTATTCTGAAATTCATCCGCCTGATGATGCTGCAAATCAGCCAGACCGCTTTGTGCAATCGCCTGCATACGGTCGAAGAGCGTTTGGCGCGCTGGCTGCTGCTTTGTCACGACCGCGCCGCTTCCGACAAACTCCATTTAACTCAAGAATTTTTGGGCATCATGCTCGGCGCCAATCGCTCAACGGTGACGACCGCCGCGATCACTCTGCAAGGCGGCGGATTCATCAAATACTCGCGCGGCTTGATCACAATTCTCGACCGCGCGGCACTGGAACATTTTAGCTGCGATTGTTACCGCACCGTCAAAGAAGAATATGACCGC
>SXVE01000525.1 GCA_005790265.1 Acidobacteriota bacterium
CAAAATGCAAGGCATCACGCCGTTTTGCATCACCATTGACCGCGAATCCGAAGCTGAATTACGCGATTTATACGGCGATGTCGGTTATACGATTATTGATGATGTGCTGAGTTTGCCGGAGCGAATGCCGAATATTTACCGGCGTTTAACAAGTTAATAAGCCGTTAAATTGAGAACGAAAATTTCGTATTATTTCAATTTCTGCGCGAAAAGCCACGGCATCAAGTCTTTTTCCGCCAGAACGTTGAGCCAGACGTTGTGACCGACGTTTTCGTATTCGTTGTATTTGACGCTGCCGCCGTTTTCTTTGAGAGCTTCAGCGATTTGGCGCGATTCGGTGACGGGAACAATCGGGTCGTCGGCGCCGTGAAAAAGCCACGCGGGAGTTGTGCCGACTTTGCGGGCGAGCGGCGCGAAACGATCGCCGGTTTGAATCGAGCTGCCGCCGCAAATCGAGACGAGCGCGGCGAATTTTTGCGGATACGCAGCGGCGAAATGCCAGACGCCGTAACCGCCCATCGAAACGCCGATCAAATAAATTCGGTTTGTATCGGCGTTGAATTCACTAACCGTTTGCGCGAGCGCGCTATTGACCATTTCGTCCATCGCCGGTGCTGACCAGTAATTTCCCGGACGACACTGCGGCAGTAAAACTATCGCCGGAACGCGTGCGAAATAACTGCGAATGAGCGCGCCGCCCGCGCCTTCGTTCGGCACAAAACCGCCGCTGCCGCGCTCGCGAATGCCGTGCAGAAAAACGATGATTGGCAAATTTTCAGCCGTTTTCGCTTCCGCCGGGACATACACTTGATAATCGTATTCGCCGCCGGAGCCGACGCGCACGCGGCGGCTTTCAATATTTCCCTGCGATGCGCCGCCGGAAAACGCCGCATTGGTGAGAAGTCCGCCGAACATTGATAAAAATTCTTTACGCATAATTTCCACGAAAACTGACAAATTAAAAGCAGTAAATATTCGCTGAACACTTAGCGAATATTTACTGCTTTTGTAATCTTATTTACTACCGCTTTTGAAATTTCTTTTTCTTTTTGAAAACTTCTCTGCTCGGTTTTTTGTAAACTTTTTCTCTGCCGCGCGCCGGTCGGTCGCGCTGCGGTTTTTCTTCTGCCGCTTCGTGCGGCGCGGCGACGCGAATATTAGCTCTTTGATTGCGAATATTCGTGCGACTCATTCCTTTGAGCACCTGATTAACATATTCGGCGGGAATATCAACGAGCGTAAACCGGTCGTAAACGTCAATCGCGCCAATCGCTTTTCCGGGAACGCCGCCTTCATTTGCTACTGCGCCGACAATATCGCCGGCGCCGACGCGATGATTGCGACCGACATCGAGAAACAAGCGCACCATTCCTTCGCCCTGAAAAACGAGCTGTGCCGGTTCCGGTTCGACGGCGACTTCGAGCGGTTTATCGCCCGCGCTCAAAAATGCGGCGGCGGCGGCGATTTCCGCAATATCCGAGCCGCTTTCTTCGGCTAAATCTTCGACAATCGAAAGATACAAATCGAGTTCCTGTTCGACCAGCGTATTTAGAATTCGCTCTTTAAACAAAGCCATTCGGCGCGAAGCGACATCGGCTTGCGTCGGCAGTTTCATCGGCTCGATTTTTTGTTTCGTGTATTGTTCGATGTCCCTTTTCATTCGCTGCTGGCGCGGCGTGACGAAAAGAACGGCTTTGCCTTCGCGCCCCGCTCGCCCGGTGCGACCGATGCGGTGAACGTAGCTTTCGGTATCGGACGGCATATCGTAATTGATGACCGAGCTGATGCGTTCGACATCAAGCCCGCGCGCCGCGACGTCGGTCGCGATGACGATTTCGACTTTTCCGTCGCGCAGGCGTTTAATCAACGCTTCGCGCTGATTCTGATTCATATCGCCGTGCATTGCTTCCGCCGCGTAACCGCGCGCTTGCAGTTTCGTCGTCAAATCCGCCGCGCCGATTTTCGTGCGGTGAAAAATCAAGACCGCTTCGCCGGAAGTTGATTCGATTTCTAAAAGCCTCGTCAACACGTCGGTTTTTTGTCCTTCGGAAACGTTAACGTAAAACTGCTTGATGGTCGGAACCGTCATCGTTTTGCGTTCGACTTCGATGTTTTCCGGCTCTTTCAAATATTTTTCGGCGAGACGGCGAATCGGGCGCGGCATTGTCGCCGAAAAAAGCGCGGTCTGGCGTTCTTCCGGCGTGTGCGACAAAATCCATTCGACATCTTCCTGAAAACCCATTCGCAGCATTTCGTCGGCTTCGTCGAGCGCGACGATTTTCAGTTTCGACAAATCGAGCGTTTCGCGCCGCACGTGATCCATCACGCGTCCGGGCGTGCCGACGATCACTTGCACGCCGCTGCGCAAATGGCGAATTTGCTGCGAAATTGATTGTCCGCCGTAAACCGGAAGCACGCGCACGCTGCCGATATGTTTGGCGTAAGTGTGAAACGCTTCGGCGACCTGAATCGCGAGTTCGCGCGTCGGCGTCAAAACGAGCGCCTGCACGTCCTTGCTTTTATGATTGATTTTGTCGAGCATCGGCAGCGCGAACGCGGCGGTTTTGCCCGTTCCGGTCTGTGCTTGTCCGACGACGTCTTTTCCCGCCAGCAAAAGCGGAATCGTTCTGAGCTGAATCGGCGACGGCGCTTCGTAGCCGAGTTCTTTAACGGCTTTGACAATCGCTTTGCTCAAACCAAATTGCTCAAACGAGTTTTCCGGCGCTGTTTCTTCCGTAGCTGTTTTCTGCGGCGCGGTCGTTTCTTCGGGCGACGTTTCTTCAAGCGTCAATTCTTCCTGCATAAACTTTCAAGTCCTTTCTACGCACTGTTTGGCGCAGACATCTCACTGATTTTAATTCTTTGTTTCTCTTCCAATAATACGAAGCGCCTTGTTTATTTACAAAGCGGTAAGTGATTTTCGCTCGAACCCGAAAGAAATTTTTCCGATTCGAGCGAAAATTTAAGCAGATGTTTTTCCGTACAAATAAGATTTACGACGAGCAGCTGACGACGATTTTCGGAATTCCGGCGGCGGGCGGTTCGGCAAAAAGTTCGGCTTCTTTTTGTTCGGCAAACGGGTTTTGCAAAACTTTCAGCAGTTCATCAACCGCGCCGTAATCGCCTTTTTCGGCTTTTTCAATCGCCGCCTGCGCGATGTGATTGCGCAGAATATATTTCGGATTAACGCTGCTTAATCGCTCGCGGCGTGCGGCGTCAACGCTGTTCTCTTTTTTCAAATGAGCTTTGTAATTTTCCGCCCAACGATCAAAACTCTGCGGATCGAGAAACATTTTTTGCAAGTTATCGTTGTGCGCTTCCGCCGCCGAATCGAAATCGTTTAAGCGGCGAAAAAAAATCGTGTAATCAACCGCGTTCTGCTGCAAAACGGCGAACAGTTCATCGAGCAGCGCAGAAGTTTCTTCGTTTTCCGCCGCGCTCGTCAAACCGAGTTTCGCGCACATCAATCGGTGATATTCCGCGTGAAAAACATCTTCGTATTCGCCGAGCGCCGCCATCGCGTCGTCCGGTTCGACGTGCGGGACGAGCGCCTGCGCCAATCGCGAAAGATTCCAGAGCGCGACGACCGGCTGTTGATTAAACGCGTACCGCCCGACGTAATCCGAATGGTTGCAGACGAAACCGGCGTCAAATTCATCGAGAAATCCGAACGGACCGTAATCAATCGTCAAACCGACGAGTGACATATTATCCGTGTTCATCACGCCGTGCGCGACACCGACTGATTGCCACTGCGCGATCAATTTTGCCGTACGGCGAATCGCTTCGCGCAGAAATTCGAGGTATTTGTTTTCCGCATCGCTCAGATGCGCGTAAAATTCGCCGATCACATAATCGGCAAGCTGTCGCACTTCGTCGTATTGACCGCGATAGTAAAACAGCTCAAACGAACCGAAGCGAACGTGCGTCGGCGCAACGCGCGTCAAAACCGCCGCCGTTTCAACCGTTTCGCGATAAACCGGCGCGTCGCTGCCGGTGATGCACA